>JBFJYU010000332.1:0-3225 GCA_041622435.1 Thermoplasmatota archaeon
AGCGAAGCGAAGTGACCCCCCAGCCCCGAGTAGGCCCTATTCTCGGCGGGAGCCGCGAAGCGGGTCCCGCCGCCGAGCGAAGCGAGGGTGAATGGGGCTTGCTCTGCTGGGGGTCGGAGCGAGGCGAGGACCCCCCAGCCCCGAGTAGGCCCCATTCTGTTCCCCGACCCACCCTCACGGATGGGTGGCTTGCGGCATTCGACTACGCGTCTCAGGGACTTGCACCAGAGGCACGTGGCGCGTTTCAGCAAATCCGCGGGGGACGTCCGGCGCAACCGCCTTCACTCCATCCCCGCGACTGTGTCGTTTCTGCTCCCGTGCGGCCAGTCTCCCAGCCACCCGTTATCGGGCACTCATTTGCGGTGTGGGGACCTTCCTCAGTTGAAAACCGGCGAACCGGCCAACCGTTGGCCGCGCTGGGGCGAGGGGGTCGTGGCGGCCCACCCGGCCCCGGGATTTGAAGGTGTGTGTAGGCGGGGCCCCGCGAGGGCAGGGGCCGGCGGGGTTGAGGGAAGGCGGCGGTCAGGACCAGGAGCCGATGTACAGGTCGTCCCCGTGGTTGCCCCAAATGACCACCGGCTGGCCGGCGGCCGTCAAGTCCATGTGGCTGAAGTCGGTGTAGCCGTGGTTGCCCTTCTGGTTGGTGGCGAGCGTCAGCTTGGCGACGCTGTTGGTGCCCCAGTCGATGCGGCCGACGTGGACCGCAAACGTGTCGGCCGTGCCGGTGCTCCAGGTAACGTGCGCGCCGGCGGGGCCAGATTCGACCCATGGGCCTACGACGCCGTCTTTGGCCAGGCGGATGGCAGGAGTCCATGAGGCTGCACCGTCCGTACTGCTGGCCGTCCAGATGTTGTGGTCCGTATCTAGCCAGGCCGCAGTGAGGCGGCCGTCGTGCCAGGAGGCTTGCGGGACCCAGGTCATGCGGGCCGCGGGGCCGTCCGTTTCCACGGGTCGCAGGTCCCAGGTGGCTCCGCCGTCGCTGGACGCCGCGATGGCGAGTGAGGGCGCGGGGCCTTCGATGCGCAGCGGCAGGTAGACCGTGCCGTCGTCGGCCACGGTGGCGCGCCCAGCCCCCCCTGCGACCAGCAAGCCTCGGTCCCAGTTCACCGCGACGGGCGCGAAATCGCCCCAGGTGGCACCGCCGTCGTCGCTCCGGGCGGCGTAGATCCCAAAGGGTGGGAGGTACGACGTGACGATCACGGGCGAAAAGAAGTTGACCGAAACGTAGATGTCGCCGTCGGGGCCGAAGGCCAGCCATTGCCGATCGGGGTTGATGGCTTGGGCTTTGCCGGGACCGTCGCGGAAGCTGAGGTACTTGTTGAGGTGCCAGGTCTGGCCGCCGTCACGGGTGGCCGCGATCTGCATGCCGTCGAGGATCAGCATGCTGCCCACAGCCGGCTCGTAGAAGTCAATGTAGAGCAGCGTATAGTAGACGCTGCCGTCGGGTGCCGTCTGGAGCAGGATGTCGCCTTGGTTGAAGACCGTGGTCGGACCCCGCCCTTCGGGGACCGGTGGCCTCGCGCGGCTTTGCCAGGTGGCGCCGCCGTCTTCGCTCACCCTGAGGCCGCTGGGCGTGTAACCGCGGCTGACCAGGATGCGCCCGTCGCCATCGATGGCGACGCTGGGTTCGAAGCAACTTCCGCTGCAATCGTAACCGGTGGGCAGGACCACCAACGCAGGAGCGGAATCGTCCGGCGGCGCGGAAGCATTACCGGCCGGGGATGCCGATTGGTTGCCCTGGGTTGCGGACTCATTGACCAGCGGCTTGAAACAGTCCTCTGTACAGTCAGCATCTGTCCGGATGGTAGGCTCGGTGGGGCGTGGCACGTCGCCATCCGGGCCGGCAGCCTCGTCGAGACATCCTGCAGCGATGACGGCCATCAGGAGCAATCCCAAGAAACGCACGGACAACCAGTGGCTTCGCGCCTCTTCAACGTTCCCTCTGCGTGCGGGGCGTCCGCCTGATTTTTGCCGGTTGCCTGGCGGTCCCAAGAGCCGTTGTCGCCAGCCGCCCGCCGCCACGCAGCCCCGCCGACGCACCATTGCGCCCGAGGACGTGGCGGGCGGCGCGAAGCACCGTGGATGATCTGCGCTTGGTCGTTCTCCACGCCCGGCTGTGAGCCCATCGTGCGCCCGGCTGTCCCCGCGGGCGGCGACCGGCGGGCGCCGCGCCGGGTCGGGCCCGATCCCCAAACCGCTAAACCGGCGGCCGGCTGGCCCGGGCCGTGCGCGAGGCCCTTGCCACCTTTTACCGCAACCACCGCGTCGTGCGGCCCCCAACGCCCACGGCGGGCCCCGATGTCCCCGTGGAACTCGTTTGCTTCGACATGGACGGCGTGCTCATCGACGTCGGCAGCAGTTGGGTCATGGTGCACAAGCACTTCGGCGTCGAGAACCTGGCCGGCTTGCGGGCGTACCTGAACGGCGAATTCGACGATCGGGAGTTCATTCGGCGCGACGCTGCGCTGTGGCTGGACAAGCAGCCACAGTTGGCCCGGGCTGACTTCGAGCGCATCTTCAGCAAGCCACCCCTCATGGCCGGCGTGCGGCCGACCCTTGAGACGTTGCAGGCGGAAGGCATCGAGTGCGCCATCGTATCCGGCGGCGTCGACGTGATGGCCGAGGAGGTGGCCCGCCGGCTGGGCATCCACCACGTCGCCGCCAATGGCTTCGTCTACGACGACGACGGCCACATCACCGGAGAGGGCATCGTCAAGACGCCCCTCAACGACAAGGCGGCGCCGGTGCTGGAGTTCGCCCGCGAACTGGGCGTGCCGCTGGACCGGGTGCTGTCCATTGGCAACAGCCTGCCCGATGTGTCGATGTTCGAGGTGACCGGCCGCAGCATCGCGTTCCACCCCGAGGACGACTACACCCGCGAGCACGCCACCTGGATCATCGAGGACGGCCCCCTCGACCAGATGCTGCCGTACGTGTTGGAGCCGGCGCGGCACTCCTGACGGCGCAGGCGATCGCCTGCCCATCCGGGGCGCCGCTGCGCAGCATCTATTTCTGTCGGGGCTTTGCGGTGGCCATGCGCATCCTGCTCGTCACGCTCCTGCTGGCCCTGTTGCCCCTGGCCGCCGCCGACGCGCCGGGATCGGCGTATTACTCGGCCCCTGGCTCGATCGTGGCCACCCACGTGGCGGCGGACGGGGACACGACGACGTGCGTCGGAGAGGACCTGTTCACGGTCGACTACCAGCGCGACCCCAACGGCATGGA
>JBFJYU010000333.1:0-3204 GCA_041622435.1 Thermoplasmatota archaeon
ACCAACGCGGCCGGTCATATGACTGGCACCTCCACGAAAGTCGCACGGGGCGCCGGAGCTCAGGCGATGGTCACGAGGCGGCAACGCTCCACGTCGCGCATGCGTTCCAGCGTCTCCGTCAGCAGCGCGATGCGCGCGGCCGGGCCGCCCACGATGAGCACGTCCATGCACAATTCGGCCTCGCAGTGGGTGTGCATCATGGACAGGACGACGTCGTGGAACGTGTGGCGCACCTCGCTGATGCGCGCCTCGCGGCCGTGCGAGTACGTGATGGTGATGCTGCCGTGGGTGTGTTCGCGCTCCTGGCGGCTGGGTCGGGCGGCGTCGAGGAGGTAGGCTCGCAGCGCGGCGCGAAGGAACTCGCTGCGTCCGCGAAAGTCGCCGGCCTCGATGGCGGAGTCCACGTCGGCGACGAGGTCGTCGGGTAGGCTGATGCTCACGACGGGCATTGTGAAGCACGAACCCCCAATCTTCATAACTCTGAGCATAGGGTTATGAACCGCGGCGTGTCGGCGGCGCCGTGGCGGAAGCACTACTGCTCACCATGATCGCCGTGATCGGCGTCAGCCTGCTCAGCCTGATCGGAGCCTTGTCGCTCGCCGTTAGCGTCCTCAACCGCCACGGAGTCATGCTAGCCCTCGTGGCCCTCGCCGCGGGCACCCTGATGGGGGACGCCTTGCTGCACCTGCTGCCCGAAGCCGTCGAAATTCGCGGCGCCTTCGACGCGCCCCTCGCCGGCCTGATCCTAGCTGGCTTCGTCATCCTCTTCGTGCTCGAAGTGGTGCTGCGCTGGGGTCACAGCCACGCCGAGCACATGGACGACGGGCACCACAGCCACGGACACGTCGAGCCGTTCGGCTGGCTGAACCTGGTAGGCGACCTCGTCCACAACCTGCTGGACGGTGTCATCATCGCCACGTCGTTCCTGGTCTCGCCCGCCCTCGGCATTGCCACGACCATCGCCGTGGCCATCCACGAGATTCCCCAGGAACTCGGCGACTTCGCGGTTCTCGTGCGATCCGGCATGACGGCCAAGCGGGCCCTCGCGTGGAATCTGGCCAGCGCGCTGACGGCCATCATCGGTGCCCTGTTCGTCTTCGTGGCCCCGTGGAGCAGCCACACCATCGAATCCTTCGGCCTGCCCCTGATCGCTGGCGCCTTCCTGTACATCGCCGCAGCCGACCTGATCCCCGAACTGCACCACCACAGCCGCGGCCGCGAGGCGCTGCTCATCATGTTCGCCTTCCTAGTGGGCGTCGCCGTCATGTTCGGGCTGCTGGGGCTGGAAGGGGCGCTGCCGGGCGGTGAGGCTGGCCACGACCACTGAGGCTACGCGGCCGCCGGTCCCTCGGCCAGGTTGTGAAACGCCGCGTCGGCGGTTACCCCGGCGCGTTGCCGGTGCCGCCGGTACAACTCCAGCACGGCTTCGAACCGCTCCATGGCGGCGCCGCCTTCGCCTGGGTCCTCCAGGGTAATGCTGGCGTAGGCGTCGGAGCCGGCTGGGCAGCCGGTCTCGAAGTCCACGAGGAACCAGATGATGAGGTTCATGCGGCCGTTCATGCAGTCGAAGCGCTCGGCGGCGAAGTGGACGCCTGTGATCGCGCCGGGGTCCAGGTAGCAGGCGTGGCCAAACGGGTCGCCGAGGCGCCAGGACACGTAGCCCATGTGTTCGACGCGGTGCAGGAGCGGCTGGTCGCGCCGCCCGGCCATCAGCTCGTCGGTCGAGAAGCCGACGAGCAGCCGGTCGCGGTACACCGTGAACGTCGCGTTGGGCACCTGAAGCGCCTCCTCCAGGAGGTCGTGCAGGGGGCCAGCCCTTTGCCTGATGTCCTCCACCACGCCGGACATGGGTATGTCATCGGGCCGGGTTTCTTGGTCCTGCCGAACCGCTCGGCCGACCCTCGGCGCCCACGCCAGCCCAATCTATAGAGACTAATGGGCAACGCTATATTCTTCGGCCTGACAAATGTCGCCCGTGGAAATCAGACGCATCCAGGTCACCGGCGGCAGCACGCACGTGATAAGCCTGCCAAAGAAATGGATCGACCGCAACGGACTGGGGCGCAGTGACACGCTCGCCATCCACGAAGAACCCGACGGCAGCCTGCTCGTCGCGCCCTACGGTGAACTGCGCACCGACCGCCGCACCCGACACATCACCCTCCCCGACGGCGCCACCTCCGACAACATCGTGCGACGCCTCGTCGGTGCCTACCTGGCCGGCGCCGACGAAATCCAGATCCACCTGAGCGGGAGGCCCACGCCAGCCATCAGGCAAACGCTGCGCGGCATCAAGCGCGACCTCGTCGGCGTCGAAATTCTCGAGGAGAGCAAGAACCTCATCGTGCTCCAGGACCTCATGGGCGTCGGCGAAATGGACCTGCGCAAGGCGGTCACCCGCATGCACCGCATCGCCCAGATCATGTTCCAGGACGCCATGAACGCGTTCGAGCTGCGCGATGAGGACCTCGCCATCGATGTCACCGACCGCGACGACGAGGTCGACCGGCTCGAATGGATGGTCAGCAAGCAGATGCACGCGCTGCTCGACCAGCCGCGCCTCGCCGCCCGGCTGGACATCCGGCCCGCGGAGGCCCTCAACTTTTTCCTCGTCAGCCGCAGCCTCGAACGCATGGCCGACCACGCCAGCAAGATCTGCCGCAACGTCCGGCGCCTGAACGGCAGCGAGGTGGGCAACGACGTGCGCACGAGCATCCTCGAGCAGGGCAACGTCGTGAAGGGCATCTGGGACGAGGCGTTCACCGCCCTCAAGCGGGTCGACTTCGACGTCGGCAGCGCCACCGTCGACGCCGGCAAGGCCGCCGCCGCCTGGCGGGCCCAGTTCCCGCGCCTGCTCGGCGACCTCGACGCCGACCAAGTCGAAGCGCTGACCCTGATCGCCGACTCCGTGGACCGGGTGCGCGGATATGCCATCGACATCGCCGAGACCGCGATGAATCACACGTTCCAGAAGGAGTAGCCGGCCCCGGTGACCGTCCGGCGTGCCCAAGTCCTAGGCGCCGCGAGGCGCCTCCCGCCATCGCCGGCTGGGCCCAGCGTCCGTGGCCTTCAAGCTACGGGTCGTTGTTGGCGTCGCCATGACTCCTACGCGCAAAGAGATCGCCCTCGCCTTTCTCGCGGCCGCCAAGGCGGGAGCGTCCCAGGAGGAGCTCATGTCCTACGTGGCGCCCGGCGCGCGCCATC
>JBFJYU010000334.1:0-3198 GCA_041622435.1 Thermoplasmatota archaeon
AAGGGAACCAAGGAATTCGGCGGAGACTTCCCCGAATCCAACACGGATCTCTCTAATTCGATTCACGTCGGCCACGCCGACGCAGAAGGTCTCCGAATCTTCAGGCAGGATTCGGGCAGTCAAGCCACCCACTGTGGACCACACGATTTCAACGACTGCTACATCTTCCTGCAGTCTGACGCCAATGGCCCCGTCCCCGACGGCGGCGTGCTCTTTGGCGGCATCGGCACCGGACAGGAATTCATGCCCCACCTCTTCATCAGGGGCGACGGCCGAATCGGTGTTGGCTCCACCTCCACTGAAGAGATGTTCAATGTGGCTGGCAACGTCAAGGCCGAAAACCTGATCGTTGCCCCCGGTGACGTGAGCGACGGCACCACCGGCGGAATTGTGTTCCCGGCTGACCCGTGGGGCGGCGGCGGCGACCGCGGCCGCATCTTCATGCAGCAAGATGCAGCCAACTCGGAGCGCACCAGCCTCGTAATCGAAAACCAGAACGACGGCCCCGGCAGCGTGGAAGACAACGTCCGCATCCGTGGCGCCCATGTGTTCATCGAGGGTGTCAACGGCGGCGGCGGCCACCTGATGGTGCATGGCGGCCACCAGGGTGACATCGCCGAACCCGTCTCCGGTGACGGCCTTGAGCCCGGCATGGTCGTCGCCATGGACGGCTTCGACGCTGCAGGCATGCTGAAGGTCAAGCCGGCCGATGAAGCCCGCAGCAAGCAGGTTGTTGGCATCGTGTCCACCAACCCCAAGCTGACACTGGCTGGCCTGGCCACCGACACGCCGCTGGCCGTGACGGGCATCGTGCCCGTGAACGTGGTTGGCCCCGTGGAGGCTGGCGACCTGCTGGCCACTAGCGACGTGCATGGACACGCCGAAGTGTGCCACAACGCCGACGATTGCTTTGGCGCCATCGTTGGCAAGGCCTTGGAAGGCTTTGACGGCGAAACGGGCCAAGTGACGGCCATGGTGAGCCTCGGGTAATCCAGGGCTCCGTTTGCCTCCTTTCCCACTTACACCTCCTGCCCCCTCCGCCTTTCTCCCGTTTCTTGTAGCGCCAGGGTTCTTCTGCGCGCCCACCAATGGCCAACCATGGCGAGCCACTTTGGGCCGGGCCTCTTCAAATTCCTGCGCGAGCTTGAGAAGAACAACAACCGCGAGTGGTTCAAGGCCAACCAGGACCGGTTCGAGGCCGAGGTCCGCGAACCCGCGCTGGCGTTCATCCGGGACGTCGGCGAACCGCTGCGGCCCATCTGTCCCCATATCGTGGCCGACGACCGCAAGGTCGGCGGCTCCCTGTTTCGCATCCAGCGCGACATCCGGTTCAGCAAGGACAAGACGCCCTACAAGACGTGGATTGGCATGCGTTTCTTTCACGACCGGGCCGCGGCCGACGGTGCCCAGCTCGGCTATTACCTGGGCCTGGAGGAGGACTCGGTGACGATGGCCGGCGGCATGTGGCACCCGCCGAAGGACTCGCTGGCAGCCATCCGGGACCACATTGCGGCCCAGCCCGATGAGTGGCAGAAGGTGAAGGACCTGGACCTCAACTTCATGGGCGAGAGCCTGAAGCGCCCGCCACGGGGCTACCCGGCCGACCACGTCCACGTTGAAGACCTGAAGCGCAAGGATTTCGCGGCCCAGGCGACCCTGAAGCCGTCGGCCGTCACCAAGGGCGACTTCATGGACACGTACGTGGAGGCGTGCCGGCGCGTGGACCCCTTGCAGCGCTTCATCGCCGACGCCGTCGGCATCCCATGGCGCTGATGGCAGTGGATCTCAACTGACGGCGGTGTAGCCGGCCGGGATGGTGTCGACCTCGAACAGGCTGATGTGGAGCGTGAACGTCTGCTCGGCATACGCCCCGAAGCCATAGGCCACGGCGAACATCTCATCGGCCGCGTTGTCGGCGAGGTCGTCGGCGTCCAAGGTGACGTTGAGCGGAGACGCCTCGCCGCTGGCGGAGGCGATCGCGCAACCCGTCCCCGTCGCGCCCTGGTTGCATTCGTTGCTCTCGATACTCAGTTCAGCCTCGACCAGGCCCGGCGGGGAGGTGCCCCAGGCCATCTCGATCAAGGCGGACCGGTAATCGGCCGGATCGACGCCGGTTTCCGAGAACTGGCACAAGCCCCGGGCGCCAGCGACGAAGGCACTGGTGCTCGTGACGGTGCAACTGGCGGTGACGGGTTCGAGTGATGGCGGCGGCGTGTTGTTGACGGGCTCCAGGGAAGTGCCGGCGGCGGCGCCTGGAGCGGACGGATTCTCGTCCGTGGTCGGTTCGGGGCCGTCTTCGCTACAGCCCGCCAGCGCGGTTGCGAGGATCACGATCCAGCCCAGCGCAATTTTGTTGCGGCGCATGGAGGGTCGAAAATCCTTCCCCGTTGTTACCCCTTTTGTCGCTTTGCCCGGATAAACCCGGAAGGGGCCGCCTCAGGTCGGTGCCAGCGCGGCGCGCACGGGGCTCGCGTCGGCGCCGCGCAGCTTCAGCGGCAACGCGATCAACGTGTAATGGCCGGGAGCGACGTGGTCCAGGACAAGGCCCTCGAGGTTGGCCATGCCGTGCGCGGCCAGCCGGTGGTGGGACAACAGCTCCTTGTCGTCGAAGAGGTCCGTGCTGGGGGTGTCGAAGCCGACCAACACAACCCCTCGCGCGGCCAACTCGTCGATGAGCCCGGGTTCCGGCGCCGCGAAGTCGTTGTTCCAGTTGTCCGGGTCCCCAAACGTGTCGGTCTTGAACAAGACCCGTGGCGACGCTGGCGCTTCAGCCAAGTCTGCCAGCGAGAAGCGCTGGCCCGGTTGGGCGTCCACCGCGATCACCTGACACGGCCCGTAATAGGGTTCCAGCGAGACAGCCGCCGCGTCCGCGCCGCCGGCCTGGTAGTGGTTCGGCGCGTCGGCGTGGGCGCCCACGTGGTACGTGGTGCGCATGGCGCCCAGGTCCAGGTTATGGCCGTCGGCGATGCGCAGCGACTTCTCGCTCGTGTAGGCAACGTCGCCGGGCCAAACGCCGATGCCTGGGTGAACGGTGGGGGAGATGTCGATGAGCACCACGGCGCGCCACCCCGTGCCCGTCCATGAACCCGGCGGTCGTCGGCACCCGCCCGGCCGTCAACGGCCCGCAGCGCATCACGCAAGTGCCCACGAGACTCACCCCCACCGATTGCCATGCGCTTCCACATCGCCCACACCCAC
>JBFJYU010000335.1:0-3197 GCA_041622435.1 Thermoplasmatota archaeon
GGATCTACTACCTCGACCCCGCTTTCCCCGAACACGACGCCGTGCGCAAATGGTTCGACGGTTGGCAGGACGAGGAACTGCTGATCCCGGCCGTGGTGCAGATGGAGGTGGTCCACTACTTGCAGCGGATGGCGGCCAACGCCGAGGAGGTTCTAGATGCATTCTTTGCACAGGAGGGAAGGCGCCTCGCTCTGGATGAGTCGGTCCTCAGGGAGGCCAATGAAATCCTGGCGGAGCGCCAGCAGCGAGGGATCGGCACCCGGGATGCCTGCATCCTTGTCCACGCCAGGAGGGACAATGCGCTGGTTGCGACGCATGACCAGGATTTCTTGCGCGCCGCAGACGCACTCAAGCTTGAGTCCTCCGACCCGCTCAGTGATAGCAGAGGGCGCTAGATCCGTGTATGGTCAAGCCCCCGAGTCGGGGGTTTTGGCCCGCCTGCCGATTACCTTGCTGCCTACCTGAATCGTGCTGACGCCTTGCTGGAGCGTACCCGCCCCTACAGCTCCCCGCCCGCCTGATACTCGCCCCACTGCTCGCGCAGCACGCCACAAATTTCACCGATCGTCGAATAACAACGAACCGCGTCGAGGATCAGGGGCATCAGGTTGTCCTTACCGCGCGCCGCCGCCCGCAGCGCCGACAACGCGGCCTGAACAGCCTCATTGTCCCGCTCGGCCTTCAATTTCGCGAGGCGCTCCAACTGGCCGCGAACGGCGGCGTCGTCGAGCTTCAGAACGTCCGGTTCCTCTTCCTTGTCCAAGCGGAATTTGTTGACGCCGACGACAATTCGGTCATCATTTTCCACCTCCCGCTGGAAGCGAAATGCAGCGTCATGAATCTGCTTCTGCACCCAGCCCTTCTCAATCGCGGGAAGCATGCCGCCCATATCATCGATCTTCTGGATCATCTCCAGGGTTTCGCGCTCCAAATCGGACGTCAGTTTCTCGATGGCATAACTGCCGGCCGTTGGATCAATCGTATTCGCAGCACCCGATTCATGCGCGATGATTTGCTGGGTCCGAAGCGCAATTCTTGCCGACTTTTCCGTCGGCAGGCCAAGCGCCTCATCCATCGCGTTTGTGTGCAATGATTGGGTGCCTCCGAGAACAGCCGCCATCGCCTGCACCGCCACACGGACGATGTTGTTTTCGGGCTGCTGGGCCGTCAGTGTGCTGCCGGCAACCTGGGTGTGGAAACGAAGCATCCAGCTCTTCGGGTTCTTCGCCCCGAAGCGGTCCTTCATGATGCCATACCAGAGCCGGCGCGCGGCACGGAATTTTGCAATTTCTTCGAGGAAATCATTGTGGCCGTTGAAGAAAAAGGCGAGCCGCGGGGCAAACGTGTCCACGTCAAGGCCGGCATCGACGGCGGCTTGCACGTACGCGATGCCGTCGGCTAGGGTGAAGGCAAGCTCCTGGGCGGCCGTGCTGCCGGCCTCCCGGATGTGGTAGCCGCTGATGCTGATCGTGTTCCACCGCGGCACCTGCTCGGCGCAAAACTGGAAGACATCCGTGATGAGCCGCATGCTCGGCTCCGGCGGGAAAATGTACGTGCCGCGGGCGATGTACTCCTTCAGGATGTCATTCTGGATCGTTCCGCCCACCTTGTCGAAGGCGACGCCCTGCTTCTCGGCGACCGCCAGGTAGAGGGCTAGCAGGACCGACGCCGGGGCGTTGATGGTCATGCTTGTGGTCACCTTGTCCAGCGGGATGCCGTCGAACAGGATCTCCATGTCGGCCAGGCTGTCGATGGCCACACCCACCTTGCCGACCTCGCCAGCGGCCATGTCGTGGTCCGAGTCGAGGCCGATCTGGGTGGGCAGGTCGAAGGCAACGCTGAGCCCCTTGGCACCCTGCTCCAGGAGCAACTTGTAACGCTTGTTGGACTCCTCCGGGGTGCCGAACCCGGCGTACTGTCGCATGGTCCAGAGCCGGCCCCGGTACATGGTCGGCTGGACGCCCCGCGTGTACGGTGGCTGCCCCGGGTAGCCGGTTTCGCGCCCGGGGTCGTGGCCCGCCGCTTGCAGGTCGTCCGCTGCGTACAGCGGATCCATCTCCCGTCCCGCGAACGTCGAGAAGGCCTCCTCCCGCTCCGGCCGCTTGGCCACGAACGGATCGTACGTCTCCTTCTGCCAGTCAGCCTTGCGGCGCGCCATCGCGCCCGCCAGCCGGTCGGCGGTTAGGAACGTGACGGCCTGGATCAGGGCCGGATTGCCCGCCGGGTCAGCTCCAAGGACGACCATGCATCCGGTTTCGGGCCACGCGATTTCCAGGCAGCCTAAGCCCCGCCCGTGAAAATCCTGAAGGCGTCGGCGGCAGAATCCGCGGTCGGACCGCACCCCAACGGCGGCCGGTGC
This sequence comes from Thermoplasmatota archaeon, assembly GCA_041622435.1. Lineage (GTDB taxonomy): Archaea > Thermoplasmatota > E2 > JACPAO01 > JAHFTW01 > JBFJVP01. Next base: position 2,360 of record JBFJYU010000335.1, read on the forward strand.
GCCCGGGACTCGCGCCGGCGACCCGAGACCGGTGACCGGCCGATTCCTGCGAGGTTCCTCCACGCCGCGCATCGGTTCTTTAGCCCCCGGCGGATGCCCGCTTGTGAGTCACGCTGTGCGCTGGTTGGCCATCTCGGCCACCATGGCCTTGTGCATGGGGGTGGCCTTTGCCAGCTCCGAACGCCTCGTCATCGGCTCCGCACTGGTTGTGGCCGGCGTGGCCGCGGCGATCCCCGTCATCCTCGGCCGTGAGAGCTGGCCCAACTGGGTGCCAGCGGCCCTGGCGGCGACCCATGTCCTCGCGGCCGGCATCTCCATGCTGGAATTCGACGATTGCGGAAACGGATGGATCCCGCCCGGCATCCAATACGTCTGGCTCAACTACCTGAGCGCCACCCGCGTCATGGGGCCCCTCGTGCTCGCAGTAGTGAGCGCCGCCGTGGTGCCCCGTGACCGAGCGGCCGGCCTCTGGGGCGTCATCGTTTCCCTGCTGTTCTACGCCTACCACATACCGACCATGGATGCCCCATTCTGCGGACTTCCAGAATGACGCTGCGCCGGCGCGGCCAAAGCCACCACACTGGCTCGCTTACGTGGCTGCGCGGCCGCCAGCGGCCGCACGCGCACTCCCGAAGCCCTCGCGGGCTCGGGCTCCGTTAGTGGGGTTGACCGAGCTCAACCGCGCGGCCACTGCGTGGCCGCCCAGTCCCCTTCGCGCCCGAGGCGCTCAGGCGCCCCCGGCAACCGCCATCCTGAGCTCGCGGCGCTCGCTTGTATGGGGTTGACCGGGCTCAACCGCGCGGCCACTGCGTGGCCGCCCAGTCCCCTTCGCGCCCGA
>JBFJYU010000336.1:0-3193 GCA_041622435.1 Thermoplasmatota archaeon
CGCCACCAGGGCCGGTGTTGCCTAATCGATGAAGAATCGAGCCTTTGCCGTTCCAGTCGTGGGTTCGCCGGAAACCGTGGTGTCAAATGCGCAAGTGATCGCGCTCTGGGTCGCCTCGGCCAACTCGACATACATGGTCACGACGGAGCTGTCGATGCGAATCGCGTCCTTGTTGCAGAAGGTGCCGTCAATGTCCGTGCAGTTGCCGTAGCCCGCATTGCGGCAGACGATCTCGCCAGCGGCATTGCGGCCTTCGAAGTAGCCGCCGAGCGAGTAGCCGACCAAGCCGGCAATGTTCTCGGTGTTGCGCAGTTCGACCACGACGATGTCGGTGCCGGCCGGCACTTCAAAACACGTCGCCCGGGCGGTCCCGCAGGCCGCAGGGCCAAAGTCCGCGTCTTCGAAAGAGACCGTTTCTTGACCTGTTTCGGTCGCCGCCATGACAAAAGGCGCGGTCATGATCAGGGCCCCAACAATGACGAGTGTTTTTTGAATAACGTTCACCCCAGAGTGCAGCGGAGGAATCCTGCGGCGGCCTCTAAAAAGCCCACCCCCCCGCGGCCGGCCTTGTGCAGCCAGCGCCCTGCGCAGCGGCCGCTGGAGAGCGTGCCTTCGTTCGCGAGCAGGGTGGTGACTCGGGCGGCCCGCCGGTTCTCGCGGCCAACGACGCCAGCCGTCGCCCGTACAACCGCGGCATCCGCTGGGTCAAGAGGATTTACAAAACAGGAGAGGAAGGGAGGGGAAAGGGTGAGTTTTGCACGCGCCTAGGAGAACGTGGCGGTGATGCGGCCCCAATTGCTGGGCAGGCCGCAAGCGTCAGCGTTTCCATCAGGAGAGGCGTTGGGCGAGGACTCGTCCGCCAGGGGCGCGACATCGACCTTGTCGACGCCGGGCGGGATGGGGATCGTGTGGACGCCACAGGCCATCTGCCAGGGGCCAACGGGCGCGTCGGCGCCGCGGGCCACGAAGCGGAACATGTAGCCGACATCGCCCAGCGCGAAGTCCGTCAGCTGGAGCGAAACGGCAGTTTCGCCGGCTTCAACGTCGAAGCAGGCGCCACCGACGTTTTCGGCGACGGGCGTTAGTCCACCGGCGTAGCACCACGGGGACGCCACGGCGCCGAAGGCGCCGGCGACGTACGTTTGTGCTTCCGTCCGGCCGGGTTCACCTAGCGTGTGGGTCGGCGCCAAAAGGGCGCCGATGACCATGAGTATCAGGATTCGCTTTACCATGTTGCACCACCTCAGAATACGACGTTCTCCGATCGACAAACAGGATGTTGCTTCTTAACCCGCAACTTTCCTAATGATATCGCGGGGGCATCAAAGCGCATCCGGGCGGCCCGTTTCGGAGCCACGCGACGCGCCCGATCAAGTCTCACGCGCCGGCTGAGTCCCGGCCCGGGCGCCGCTTCGAAGGCCCTTTGACGCCTGCCCCGCGTCGACGCCCCATGGCCCAACGCGGCAAGGTCGGCTTGACGGACTGGCTGATGCTGTTGCTCGCCGTGATTTCCGTGGGGCTGATCGCCTATGAAACCTGGGGCGACCCCACGGCGGAGCAGCGGCGCCAGATCATCCTCGCAGATTACGGCGTCATCGCGATCTTCGCGGTCGAGTACCTGCTGCGCCTCGCCCGCGCCGACAACCGCAAGGCGTTCGTGGCGCGAAACTGGTACGACCTGCTCGGCATGATCCCCGTGAGCCACCCCGCCGTGCGCGGCTTCCGTCTGTTCCGGCTGGTGCGCATCGTGGTCATCCTGAGCCGCTTCGGGCGCGCCGCCGACCGGGCGTTTGGCGAAGAATTCACCTACCGAGTCATTCGGAAATTCAAGAACATCATCGCGGAAGTCGTCAGCGACGCGGTGCTGATGCGCATCCTCGACCAGACCGGCGACGTGCTGCTCAAGGGCGAATACACGCACAACCTGGCCAACTCGCTGGAGACACGCGGCGACGAGATGCTGGAGATCGTGGTCGAAAAGATCGGCGACGACCCCAAGGTGGGCCGCATCCGGCACATGCCGTTCTTCGACGAAGTGGTCGCCACCAGCAGCCGCGTCTCACAGCGCCTCATGATCGACTTGCTCCGCGACCCCCGCATGGATGTGATCGTGAAGGACATCATCAGGCAGAACCTCGATCAGATCAAGGCCGAGGTGCGACGCAAGGAAGCCGCAGCCGCCGGCAGGTAACGCAACCGCGCCGACAACGGTTACGCGCGCCGCCGCGCTCGCCTCAGCATGCGCCCGCGCAAGCTGCTTGTTCTGGCACTCACGTGGTCCTTGGCCGGTTGCGTGGAGAACAACTCCGCCGACGCGGCCAATGCGCTCGACCCAGCCGATGCCCCGGCGCCTCCGCGCGCCGCCTTCGCGGGGCAGGGCTGGGATGGCGTGGCGTTTGGCACCGTTTGAATGGAGCGGGCCGCCGAGCCCAGCGTGGTTATCCATCGGGCCGCCGCCGACGGCTGCCAATGAACGCCACCCGCAGCGCTCAAATAGGGTGCCCATTTGGGCTGCTTTGTCCCCCCGGGCAGCCAGGGGGGCGCGGTCGGTGCAACGGGGCCCAACGGGCGCCCAAGAACCGAACCAACCCTGATGGGGCGATAGATCAGTTGGAAGATCGCTTCCTTGGCATGGAAGAGGCCGGGGGTTCAAATCCCTCTCGCTCCACTAACCCGGTTCCTGGATGGAACCCATCCGGCGCCACCGGGTGCAGGATCGTTTTTTGATCGCCGCCTCGCGGCTCTTCATTCGCACCTGAGGCACGCGGCCCCGCCGCCCTTCTCAGGATCGCCTTGCGGCTCCAGTTGGGGAAGTGGCCTAGTTGGTTAGGGCGACGGACTCATAATCCGTAGATCGGGGGTTCAAGTCCCCCCTTCCCCATTGAGCGCAGCGAGGTGGGGATGGGGGCCGAGCCGAGCGAGGAGTCCAGCTGGCCCGCGGCCAGTTGGTTCCCCCTTCCCCATTGAGCGCAGCGAGGTGGGGATGGGGGCCGAGGGGAGCGAAGGTTGCCGCTGGCCGAAGCCTATGGAGGCGGACGACGGCCCCCGCGCTAGGCTTCGACGCCTAGCCCGGCGTACGAGGCCGATTGGCGCCGAGCCTCCGCCGAAAGACGGACTGGATGCCCACCCCATTGACGATGGTCAGGCGATCTTCCACTTCGTGCCGTAATAGATGACGCCCGCGTCGCCGTCC
>JBFJYU010000337.1:0-3185 GCA_041622435.1 Thermoplasmatota archaeon
ACCGGCATTTCGGAGAAATGCGTCGGCTGCTACCCCTTCATCGAAAAAGGCTACCAGCCGCAATGTGTGCAGAATTGCATCGGTCGCATCCGGTTGCAGGGCTTCATCAGCCAACCTGACGAGGCGCGCGCCGACAATCCCATGGATTTCCTCGTGCACGAGAAAGGCCTGGCGCAGCCCCTGTATCCGCAACTCGGCCTGGAACCCAATGTGTACTACGTGCCGCCGATCCATGCGCCGGAGGACATGCTCGTGCAGATGTTCGGGCCGCGCTCCGTCAAGGCCGTCGAGACCTACCGCAAGGCGCAGGACGACGACGAACTGGTCGGCTTGATCCAGCTCTTCGGAGCGACGGACCGAACCATGGAGCGCTTCAAGCTGCAGGGCGACGAGGCCATCGGCTACGACCGCGAGGACCGGGAAGTGGCCCGCGTGCCCCTGTACGAACCGCAGATTGTCCGCGATCTGAACGACCCCGCCCTCGGCGTGCCGAGGCTGAACATCACCTAGAATCCCTGAACTCACTGAAATCGAGGACCCATGTCAGAACATTCCATCGCGCGCGCGACGTCGTCCGTTCCACTCGACCCCGGCCACGACGCCTGGTCGGCGGCCGAGGACATCACCATCGATCTCGGGCCGCAAAAAATGACCAAGCCAAACGGCGGCCAAGCCCTCCAGGTCCAGGTCCGGCTGCTGGCCAGCAGCAGCCACCTCGGAATCCGGCTGGCGTGGCAAAACCCGACCGCCGAGGACACCGTGGGAATTCGCCAATTCCGTGACTCGTGCGCCCTGATGTTCCCCGCCGCGATGAGCGACCCCCTCCCCCCGTTTGTCATGGGCGGCGAGGGCAAGCCGGTGATCATCTGGCAGTGGAAGCCCGACTGGGAAAACCCCGAGGCCCAGGAAGCGTACCGGGACGAGAAGTACCCGAAGTACGCCGACGCCTACAACCCACACAACGAGCGGCTCTGGAAGGACCTCGGTGACCGGCCGCGGGGCGGCGAGAGCGCCAACGTCGTCGTAGCCGAGAGCTTTGGCACCATCACGCGCACCCAGGACCCTGACCTAGAGGTCAAGAGCCTGCACACCGGCGGCGGCTGGCAAGTCGTGTTCCGCCGCTCCTTGCCAAGCAACTTCCCCCGCCTCGACCGCGGCCTCGAATCCGCCTTCAACGTCGCCGTCTGGGACGGCGCCAACGACGAGGTGGGCTGCCGCAAGAGCATCTCCTACGCCTGGCACCGCTTCCAGATCCCCGCCGGCGCCGCCCAAATGGCGCGGGCCGTGCAACAAATCAACCCACCCATGGTCGCGGCCACCCTCACCGCCGCCGGCGTCGCCTGGGCCATCCGGCGCCGCATGGCCCTTGCCGGACACGAGCCGGCGGCCGAGGAGGAAGCGCGTGCCTGAAGCCCGACTGGAGCCGGCGCGCCTGGCCGACTACGACCTCATCCGCTGGGCGTACCGGCCCACCGACAGCCGCGCCTGGCCCATCGTTTCCAGCCCCGCCTGGTGGGTCGCCCTCGAAGCCGCCGCCGCGCGCCGTAACATCGAACCCGCCGAGGCCACCGCGGCCCTAGACGCCTTGTGGGAGGCCCTGCAGCAATTCGATGGCGCGGACGCTTGGCAAGGCGCCTACCACGACGCCCACGGCAAATCCGTCACGTGCAGCCCCCACGAAACCGACTACACGGCGCGCCACGCCTTCATGCAGGCCCGCGAACTGGCGGACATCGCCGGCTTCTACCGCGCCTTTGGCTGCGAAGCCAACCCCGGCGCCGGCGAGCGCGCCGACCACATCGGCCTCGAATGCGAATTCATGTGGCTGCTCGGCCAACGCCTCGCCGCGTGCCAGGAGAACGGCGACGACGAGGGGGCCACGCGCATCAACGAAGCCGCCGTGAAATTCCTCGAAGACCACCTCGGCCGTTTCACGACAGCCTTCAGTGAGGCGGCCAAAATCGCCAACATGCACCCGTTCTTCAAGCGCCTCGCCGCCGTCGCCGCCCAACTGGTCGCCGCCGACGTGGCCGCGCTGGGCCTCAAGCCCGCAGCCATTCCCGACACGCCACTGGGCCGCCTGCCCGACCAGCCCGAGTGCGACGGCTGCGGCGCAGAGGCCACGATTCCCGCGCCGTAACTCGCAAGGCGGCGCCCAGGCCCGGCGGCGCGATCGCTCACGCTGGCAGCACAATCAAACAAAAGAAGACAAAGGAAAGAGGAAGGGGAAGAGGATTTAGTTGGTCGAAGCGACCTCATGCTTCCGGTCGGGCCACGACAGCAGAACCCACAGGGTTCTGCTGCGCTCCCACGGCACTGCAAGCAGTGCCGCGGTCGCAGCCCCTAAGCTCTCAGCTTGCGCTTCGAGCTTACGACCTGAGCATAATCTCAATGTTGACGCCGTCGGGCACCTGAATGCGCATCAATTGGCGCAATGCCCGGTCGTCAGCATCGAGATCGATGAGGCGCTTGTGAACGCGCATCTGCCAGCGGTCCCAGGTCTCCGAACCCTCTCCATCCGGCGCCTTGCGCACCGGAACGGTGAGCTTCTTCGTCGGTAGAGGGATGGGACCCGCCATGTTGACGCCAGTGCGCTCGGAGATCTGACGGATCTGCGAACAAACTGAGTCAACCTGCTTGGGGTTGGTGCCGGTGAGGCTGATGCGGGCCTTTGCTGTCGCCATAATGAGTCCTCCGGATTAGCTCCGGAAGCTTCGGGGCTTAGCGGGCCTCGACGTCGATGCAGACACCCACGGCCACGGTCTGACCCATGTCGCGGATGGCGAAGCGTCCCAGTTGCGGGAAGTCAACAGCCTTCTCGATGACCATCGGGCGGGTGGGGCGGATCGTCACAACACCCTGGTCGCCGGTCTTCATGAAGGTAGGCTCGGCTTCCTTGCCAGCGCGAACGACCTTCTTGATTTCCTCGAAGGTGCAGGCGGTCTGGGCCGTGTAGGCGTGGAACACAGGCGTGTAACCAGCCGTGATGACGCTGGGGTGGTTCAGAACAATGACCTGCGCCAGGAAGGTGCGGGCCACGGTCGCCGGGTTGTCGGTGGGGGCACCGACGTCGCCGCGGCGAATGTCGTTCTTGGCCAGGCCACGGCAGTTGAAACCGACGTTGTCGCCGGGGACCGCCTGGGGCAGCTGCTCGTGGTGCATTTCCACCGACTTGACCTCAGCCG
>JBFJYU010000338.1:0-3183 GCA_041622435.1 Thermoplasmatota archaeon
CAGGTTCCATGCAACGGGAAATCCTCGACGCCGCCAGCGACGCCTGGGCCTGGAGCCGCTCAACGACCCAACACCGCCTCGGCCGCCTGGCAGGCGAAGGCCTGATTGATGTGAAGTTGCAGGGCAGGCTGAAACTGTACACGGCGCAGCGGCAGGCGCCCCTCCCAACACCAACAACGTCGCCGCAAGGTGTGGCTGTCCACTAGGCCACGAGCCGGGGATTCGCTTCGGCCCGTCCTTGGGCTTGCGCGGCGGCGGATGGCGCCCGGCGCAATTAGGCCACTTCAATGGAGCCCCGCATCCAGGGGTGGATCCTGCAGAAGTAGGAGTACATCCCCTTCTCCAGGTCATCGGTGTCGAGTTCCCAGACGGGCATCATGTCGGGCGCCAACGCATAGCCGAGGGGGCTGTTGGGGTCGGCGACGACGCCGCCGTTGTCGATGGGGTCGGCGTTGCCCATCTTGCCGGAGTCGAAGAGGCCGTCCGGGTGGGGGTAGTTAGCGACGTATTTGCCGTTGCAGGGCCAGGCGCAGCCGGTGACGGTATGGCGGACACCGATGGCGGCGTCCTCGTTGACGAAAGTGAGTTTCTGGCCCTTGGTGACTTTGACGGGGGCGCCGAGATCGCCGCTGAGGGTCCGGTCCCCTGGCAGGTAGTAGAAGCCAGCGATATGGACGGCGGCCGCGGCGACCGATTGGCGCGTGTCGGTGTGTTCGCGTTCGCACTCGGGGTAGCCGTCGACGCCGCAGTGGGGGGCGTCGTAGTCCCAGTTGCGGTTCCAGGTCGTTTCGATGGGTGATCCGCCGACGGGGTCGCCTTCCAGTAGGACGGGGCCAGTGTTGTCGAGCGTGCACGGGCCGTCGCGGGCGGCCGGGGCCTGGGCGCGGTCGATGTAGAGCCCGGCGAAGCTCATCGCGCCGTAGGACGCGTAGTGGTCGTTGGCGTAGACGGCGAGCTGGGTGATGCGGTCGCCTTCGCGGATGGGGGCGCGAAAGCCATGCTTGGTGGCGCCCATCTGGTATTCCTCGCTGGCGGGGAAGGCTCCGGGGACCTGGTCGATCTTGTGGGAGCGGAACAGGGTGACGCCGGGGAATCCGTCGCCGTCGAGGTCGGCTTCGCAGGCGCTTCCTTCGGGGCCGAGGTTGGCCACGATGACCTCGCGACCGTTGGGGTGCAGGTGGCCCGCGCCGCCCACGAGTGTTCCCGCTTGTGGCGCGGTGAAGAATCGACCCAGGTGGTCGGTGGCGAGGCGCTCGGGGGCGTCGGCGGGGATGTCGATCGGGTGGATGTAGAGGCCGTCGGCGTCGCTGCCCACGTCCATCGGCTGCCGGGGGACATCGAACGTCGTTCCCCACAGTTTGCCGTTGACGGCGTGGAATTGCTGCCCGGCGCGGCAGGCCTCGCCGGTTTCCAGCGTCCCGCAGCTGCTCGTGGCCAGGATGTCCTCTGCCGTTCCGTACACGAAGCTCACGTCGAGCGCCACGTACACGTTTTGCGCGACGGCTTCCTTGTTGTGAATCATGTAGATGAGCGCCTGGGGCGCGCCGGCTGCGACCTGGATGCCGTACTGGGGTCCTTCGGGTTCGGCCGCGCTGCGGTCGTTGAAGGTGCCCTTGGTGCGCTCCTCGCCGGTGCCAAACACCCACGCGAGGTTCAGCGTGTAGTACTCTTCCGTTGGGTCGGTGCTGGGTTCGAACCAGTGGGCGTGGTGGATGTGCATTTGCTGGTTCGTCGGAACCGTGCCGGTCTCGGCGTCGAACAACTGCGGCGCGACACTCGTGATGAAGCCGCCGTGGACGGGCAGTTCCAGCGTGAGGCGATTCATGTCCTGTCCCGGCGGGATCAGGAACGGCCCGTAGACGAGCCGCCCAGCCCGCTCGATGGCGGCGGGGCGCTCCACGAACCGATCGGCGAACTCGGAGAGTTCAACGGGCTTGGCCGGGTCCACGTCGCCGGGCGCGCCGGTCTGGTCGTCCGCTTCGGTCAGTTCGTGGGATTCGGGCTCCTGCCACGGGGCCCACACCAGTACACCGGTCACCATCAGGGCCGCCAGGGCCACCGCCAACACTGCTTCACGCATGATGCACCTCAACCGGCCAGGCCGGTAACGCGGCAACAGCCAACCCCTTGCCGATAAGCGTTGTTGGAGTGGGCAACCTGCGGGTGCTCGGCGGACTCGCCGCGGCCTGCCTCACACCCCAAGCGTCATGCGCCCCGGCGGCAGTCGCCCCCTGTGAACCTGGGACCCGTCTCGATGATCCCCGCCGACATGCTGCGCCCAAACCTCCTGGTCTGTTTTGGCGAGGACCCCGGCGATTGGGCGCGGGCGCTTGAGCACGGGGGCGCGAAGCCGGATCGGCGGCACCAGTTTCGCAGCGTGCATGCCTGGTGCAACGACGAGGGACTGACGGTCCTGGCGCCGTGGGGTTCGGCGGCGTGCGAGGCGGTGCTGTGGGAACTGACCAGTCAGCCCGGCATCACGCGCGCGGCCTTGTGGGGGAGCGCCGGTTCGCTGCCCGGGTGTCGCCTGCCCACGGGCCATGCGTACGCCATCGAGCAGGCCATCGCCGTCCACGTCGCGGGCATTCCCGAGGGGGCCCCCAGCCAGCCCAACATGGCCATGCCGCGCGGCGTGTCCACCGCCCGGGCGATCTCGACCGACCGGTTCTACGGTTGCAGCCCCACGGGCGCGGAGGCCCGCTACGGCGATTCGAGCGGCTGGGACATCGTGCGCTCCCGCGACACCCTCATCGACATGGAGACGGCGGCCTTCTACACGTTCATGCAGCGCTTCGCCCCCCGCGTCGAGCGGATCGCCATCCGGGCCCTCGCAAACCCGGTTGAGGACTTGGCGAGCATGCCGGAGCACGCCGCCGAGGCGTTGCAGGTTGCGCTGCGCGGGGCGATGGGGTGTTTTGAGTAGCAGCTTCTATGTATCTGTGTACTCATACACAGATACGTGACGAAGACCATCAGCTTGGCCGACGACGCCTACGAAACCCTCATGGCGGCCAAGCGGCCCGGCGAGTCGTTCTCGCAACTCGCCCGGCGCCTCGCACAAGAGTCCGCCAAGCGCGACCTCTTCGATCGCGACCTGCGGTGGGAACTCTCAGACGACGACGCCGAAGCCCTCAAGAAGACCGTCCGCGCCTGGCGCGACGAGGCGTTCGAACCCAGGTACAG
>JBFJYU010000339.1:0-3177 GCA_041622435.1 Thermoplasmatota archaeon
CCGCCCGGCAGCCGCCCCCGGAGGGGACCGCTGGTGCCTGACTGAAGGTGCCGCAGCCGAAGAGGGTGCAAGAGGCCGCCGAATCCCAACGGTGAAGGGAGTGATCCCCAACCGCGAACTGCGGGCAGGCCGCCAGTGTCCGTGAATTCGAACACGCCAACGGCGTCCCGGTCCTTCACGTACACCCACGCGCAGTCCACGTCCGTCGTGGGAACATTGCCCCACTCGTCGCCAGCGCCATAGAATTCGTCGTACGCGGTTTCGAAAGAATTGGCGTCGTACCCGTCGTCATCGGCAAACAGGATGTCCAAGTCCAGCCCTGCCCGATCCAATTCTACTGGAAGCACGGGCTCAGGGGGTGGAAGGGGGCGAGTGCTCCGGCATGCCCTGCCGGCGCACGGGTGGCGCCCCTTTGGGGTAGGCCTAAGCGATGGCCGGCCGGAAGGGGGAATGGGAAAAGAGGAAATTACGTCAATCAGACGAGAGCGAACAAAACACGATGTCGCACTCCGGCGCGTAGTCCCACTGCGTATCCGAATGGTCGCCCGGGGCGAACGGCGCCAGGCCGTCGGTGTAGCGCACATCGTACATGCCGGGGTCCTCCTCACCCTCCATCAGGATGCAAGCAGATTCGGCTTTTTCCGGGACGTTGCCCCAGTCATCGCCGGCGCCGATGAATTCGTCAAATCTGTCGTACCAGCGGCCCCCGTAATCACGGTAGTAATGGTCCTCTTCGAACATGATGTCGAAGTCCACGCCGCTCAGGCCCTCCAAACGGAATCCGGTCCCAGGCTGGATCGAGAATCCCCACACACAATCGTAGTAGTAATGGGTGCTCGTCAGCTCGTCAACCGGATGGGTCACGGTGCCTTCCTGCGTCCGCGGTTCCGGCTGCGGGTCAGGATCTTCGGGCCCGTAGACCAATTCCAGGATGGCCTTCTCAGATTCGCGGGTTGGGTAGTTTTCCTCCCGGGGCAAGGGGTCTCCGGTCTCGTAAACCTCAACGCGGATGTTGGTTCCTTGTGTGGCGATCACTTCGATGTAGTCGGGGTAGTACGTCTCCTGACCAATGTCAAAGAACGTGGCCGGACTGGACGGAATCCAGCAGGACCAGTAGCCTTCGCAGGACTCATAATAGTGCGTCCAGAGGCCGACGGGGCAGGGTTCGTTAACTTCGCACGTATACATTTGGTAATCGAGGAGGACCCTGTTTTCGCCGTCGTAGTACCAGTCCGAATCGCCGTAAACGTTGATTTCGATCTCGGTCGGCGGGATGCCCTGATCGGCTGCCGCATCCAGTGTCTGGTCCGGGAGGTTGATCTCCACGCCGCCATCGACGGCGGCGATTTCTTCGCCTTGTGCGCTAAAGACCCAACGTTCGCCGCGCGCGGCGCGGCTGACATCGAGGGTCTTCTTGTGGGTCCCCTCCTCGGCCAAATCAAAGAAGTCGCCGTCAGCAGCGGCGGGCATGGATTGGGGGATGACAAACGACGTGACGAAGTCGCCGGGCGCGGAGGTGCCCAAGGGCAGTGCTATGGTCAGTAACAGGCAGATGCAAAGGGTCTGGCGCAACTCCATGATGATCCAGTTCTGTTTGCAATATTAAAACGAATCTCGTTGCCTTGTCGTGCCTCGAAGGGATCAGCCTGCGTGGGGCGGGGGTCGCCTGCCGTGGTGCATGGTCGCCCGGCAACAGGCAAGCTGGCTGCACCAATTGGCGCTGCCCGGCGAGCCGCGCCGGGGCGTTTGCCCCGGCGGCGGCCTCCGGGTTTGTTCATTGACCTCTAGCAACCAAAGGCGCCGCAGGCCACGTAGGTGCGTTCGCGCGTCAACGTGGCGTCCCCGGCGGCGAAGCCAGGCAATCCGTCGGTGTAGCGGAAGCGGAACGCCCCCGCCGCGTCGCGGTCCTTGACGGAGATGCAGACTTATTCGGCAGAGCCTGGGACATTGCCCCACTCGTCGCCGACGGCCTCGTGGCGCCAAACGTCGTCTTCGTCCGTCCCAGGGCCGTAGATTTCCGGCTCGACCAGGCTGGCATCGAAGTCGGCTCCGTCGAGGCTCTCCAGGCGGAAGCCGGTGCCGGCCTGGACGGAAATGGTGACATCGCACTCGTAGAATTGGGTGTTGAGGACGCCGTGGGCGGGAATGGCGATGACGCCGTCCGTGGTTTGCGGGGTTGGGGGCGCCGGCGGGGCCGCGGTCGCTTCGTAGACCGACACCTGGATTTCGCTGCCCGAGGTTGCGACGACCTCAAGGTAGAGGGGAATGTAATAGGCGGTCTGTTCCGGGGGGCACGTCAACTCCTCGACGACATCCCGGTCGCACGACCGGCTGGCCCAGCGCCATGCGACGGGGCAGTTGTCCAATTCGTCGCCGGTGCACTCGTAGATCAGGCCTTCCTCGGTCCTGAGGTAGTCAAATCCGTTGTAGTAATCCGCCCACCCGTACACGCGAACCTCGATCTCGGGCGGCGCAATCTCGATGCCTTGGCCCTCGTGCACCTTGAGGCCTCCTGCATTGAGCTCGACGCCGGGGCCGGTGGAAGTAACGGAATCGCCATCAAAGATGAACGCCAGGTAGCCGCTGGCGGCGTCGCCCAGGTTGGAAATTGTGTGCATGTTGCGCCCTTCCTCCTCGAGGGGTCCACCCTGCAACGGGTGGGTGGATTCGGCTAGCGTGAACTGCGCGAATGCATCGCTTGGGGCGGCGCCGGCGTATATCGTGGATGTCATCAACAAAACCAGGCAACAGCCGTTGCCCAGGCGTGCGAACATAGCAGTGCTTAAGGCGGCCATCTTTAAGAAACGCCTGTCGCCGCGCACCGGCTTCGGCCACGTCATGCCTGCGCTGCGCAGGGGTCTGGAAGGCATCTGCCGCAGGTCGGGTAGTGCATCAATCCTGCCTGCACGACAGCGTCAGGAGCTCCCACGGTTCACGCTCCGGGCAGTCGCCAGAGGACGTGGTGTGCGGCGAGTGGGCCGCGGCGGGCAGCGGCGTGAGCCCATGCGTGAATTCGTATGCGGCCGTGTCGCTGCTGTCGGCGATGTGCATGCAGACCCAGTCCACGTCGTCGGGCACGTTACCGCGCTCGGCGCCGGGGCCCTCGTACGTGACGCTGCGGTAGCTCCACGATCCGCCGTACTGGGCGGAATAGAACGTGATGGACAGCGCGGCGCC
>JBFJYU010000340.1:0-3147 GCA_041622435.1 Thermoplasmatota archaeon
CCGCCAGCTACTACCACGAAGACGTGGCGGCAGCCGCCCGGTTCGCGGCCCGGTGGAGCGGCGGGCTCCCCGTCCACGTCATCGGCGTCAGCATCGGCGCCTTCGCCACCAGCAACGCCGCCCCCCTGCTCAACGGCGTCGCATCCATCACATTGGAATCCCCCTACCCCAGCTTCCGCGACTGGTACGTCCACGGCCCCGGAACCCCCGCCCAACGGGCCCTCGGCGCCGCCAGCAGCCGCTTCATGAGCCTCGCCTTCCGCCGCAGCGCAGCCGCCATCCTCCCGGGGAACAACCTCCCCCGCGCCAAGCCCAGCCGCATCCTGATCGCAGCCAGCCCCGACGACCAAGTCACCCCCGAACACCTCAGCCGCCGCACCGCAGACCTGTGCCCCAGCGACCGAACGCGCTACATCGCCGTGCCAGGCGCACCCCATCTCGGGCTCCTGGGCCACAGCGCCGACTACCGCCAGGCCCTCCTCGAAAACCTGGGCGTCCCCGGCCCCGAGGCCGCGCAACTGGCACGACCCCCGCTGCTGGCCAACGCTGAAGCGCGCCCCACCCTTGCTCCCGCCGTGCACACCCAGCGCGTCGAGGCCGTGGCGGCATGAACGGCACGGAACTGCAACTCGACACCGACGACGGGCGCCAACTCGCGGCGACTTGGTACGCTGCCGACGGCCAGGCGAAGGGCAGCATCCTGTTCCTGTCCGCCCTCGCCGTCCCGGAAACCGGCTACCGGCACATCGCCGCCTGGCTCGCCGGGAGCGGCTGGAACGTCCTGACGTTCGACTACGGCGGCACCGCCGCCAGTGCCAGCAGCCCTGCCAGCCGCGCGGACCGGCGCATGAGCGCCGACCACTGGACCCAGCACGACCTCCCCGCAGCCTTCGACGCCGTCAAGGCCAAGGCGCCCGACGACCCGGTCATGGTCATGACCCACTCCGTCGGCGGCCAATTGCTCGGCCAAAGCCCCATCGCCGCCAAGATCGATGGCGCCATCTTCATCGCCAGCCAACGCGGCATCCCCAAATTCTACGAGGGAGCCACCAAGCGCTGGCTGCAACTCGGCCTCGTCGTCATCCCGCTGCTCAACGCCACCATCGGCCACATCCCACCGATGAAGGGCGGGCTCCCCGAAGCCCTCCCCGGCCCGGCCGCCAACCAATGGGCCACATGGTGCCGAAAAGGGCGCTTCACCAACCTCCAAGGCGACGACATAGAGCCACGATTCAGCAACATGGCCGCCCCGCTCGTCGCCATCGACATCGCCGACGACCCCATGGCGCCCGCCGCCGCCGTTGATGCGCTGGGGGCCGTCTACAAGGCCGCCCAGGTGACGCGGGTGACGCTCGATCCTGCGTCGCTCGGCTTGGACGCCATCGGACACTTCGGGTGGATGCGGCCCAAAGTGGGGGAGACGGTGTGGCCCGAGATGGAGCGGCATCTGCGAAACATGGCCCAATCCAGGCGCCAGGGCGTCCAGGCGTCGGTTGCGTCCCAGTCATGAGTGGCTCCGCGCCGGACCAGATGACCACCCGCGGACGCCAACGCAACGCAAGCCACGCGGCGACGCAGCACGAATGAAAAGGCGACTTCGACGACTTCAGATTCTTCGGAATTGCTTGATGCGCAAGCCATTCTCCGAGTCGTCAATCAGCGTCGAAAGTCGACGTTGAATGGTCTCGCCCCGTTTGGCGCTCATGACCCAGTTAGCCGCTTGGCGCCGATACCCATTCGGCTGTGCCTGGAAAAACGCCCACGCCGCCGGCCTCGCCTCGAACTGCCTCGTCATCTCAGCCGTAAGCTCCCGCGCGTCAGTAGCCACATAGCCACTGTCCGGGTGGACATCCTTGTAGGCGTAAGCCGCCAGCCCCTCCGGCTTCATGCGACCTTCCGCCTTCAACTGCTCAACGAGCTCAATGTTGCGCTGACTCCACACGCTCTTCGGCTTGCGCGGAGTGAAACGAATCATGTAACTCTCGGCGCCAAGCGACTTTCGAATCCCATCAATCCAACCGTAGCAGAGCGCTTCCGCGACGGTTTCCTCCCACGTGACCGACGGCTTCCCCGTCGCCTTCTTGTAAAACCCAACCCACAGATGATCCGCCTCAGCATGGTGCACATCCAACCACGCCCGAAAATCCGGCGCATCCCGGAAGAACACGGCGTCTGCCTCCGACATCGTTGTCATCCAGGGTGTTGAGGGGTTTGAAGGTTGGTTGATTCGGGCGAGCGGGGAGCTGGGCTTTGCAAAGAGGGGTCTGGGGTGCAAGATGTAACGGCCTCTAAGCAACCCGCTCGGCGCCGAAGGCGGCGATTCGGCTTCAGTGAGTTGTTATCTGGCCGGTGTTCAGCGGCGTGCTTTTCGGCCTTTGGGCGGGAACCATTTGTCGTATTGGTCGTGGTCTACGAGGTCTAGGAAGATGATGTCGTGGGCGTCGATGGTGTAGAAGCATCGGACGTCGTCTTTGAGGTCGATGCAGTATAGGTTGGTGAGTTGGTAGCGATGGGTGAAGTAGGCGGGGATGTCGTTGCGTGGGATGACTTCGCCCCATTGTCCGTCGAGCTTGATTCGCATGCGGGCGGCTTCGAGGCGGTTCCATATTCCTTGTTGGGGTTTTGTTCCTGCTCTGGCGGCCGCTTCCAGGGCCGCGTAGTCAGCGTCCACATCGGGGTGGATGATCAAAGCGGTCGGGCGAAACCCCGGCGGCGGCATCTAGGTACGCCGGCCGGTCGCACGGGCGCGGGCGAGGCTGGTACTTTGGCTGTGGGTCCACTGGATTCCCTTACTGCCCTCGACGGCCATGGCATGGGCGAAGAGGTAGCCAAGTGCACGATTGAGGCGCGGGCGAGTCGTGCCTCTTCCTTCGGCCTTCAAGCACGAAAGGATGTAGTTGCGGCTGACGGGCCCCGGCGCCTCGCGCAGCACAGCCTCCACGCGCTCAAGAGTCCCAACCTGGACATCAACACGCGGCGCGTCTGTCACTGCTTCCATACCTCTCCATTGACCCTTGGGGTATAAAGAACCTCACCCCTACAGTTCTTTATTGATCTGGTGGGACGCAACGCGACCGATCGACACCCGCAACAACGCCAACGCCGGCCAGATAACGGTTCGAGGTCAGCCGTTCCGAACGGAGTGAG
>JBFJYU010000341.1:0-3137 GCA_041622435.1 Thermoplasmatota archaeon
CGGTTGACCGGTGCCGTCGAGCACGTGGCCTTGCTGGGGGATGTGCCCGGCAAGGCGGACCTGTTGCTGGTGGCGCCCGCGACCGCCAACACGGTCGCCAAGATGGCCATGGGCATCGACGACACGACCGTCACGACATGCGCGACGGTGGCTTTCGGCACCCGAACACCCGTGGTCGTGGCGCCGGCCATGCACGAGGCCATGCTGGATCATCCAGCCGTGGGCCGGCACGCGCGAACCCTGGTGGAGGACTTCGGCGTCACGTGGGTTGAGCCGCTGCACGAGGAGAAGAAGGCGAAGCTGGCCGAGGTGGAGCGCATCGTGGAGGCGGTGATCCACCGGCTTGCCAACGAAGCGGGCCGCCCGGGCCCCCTGGCGGGCCGCCGCGCACTGGTCATCAGTGGTTCGACCGCCGAGCCCCTGGACCCTGTTCGCGTGGTCACCAACCGCTCCAGTGGCCGCAGCGGCCACATCCTGGCCCTGGAACTGATGCGCGCCGGCGCGGACGTCGACCTGTGGCAGGGCTCGGCGACGCAGCCGCTACCCGAGGCGTTGCGCGAGCGCGCCACCCACTTCTCCACGCACGCTCAACTTCTGCGCCTCACCAAGGACGCCGCCCTGGACGGGTACGACCAGATCTGGATGCCGGCGGCCATTAACGATTACGCGCCGGTTCCCGCCACGGCGAAAATCGCCAGCGAGCAACAGGAAATGGTGGTTCGAATGGCCCCTTTGTCCAAGATCATCGAGGTGGTCCGTGGCCGCGCGCCCGACGCCACGCTGGTCGCCTTCAAGGCGGAGAGCGATGCCAAGGCGCTGGCGGCGCGGGCACGGGAAAGGCGGGTGCGGTACGGCGCGCAATTCGTGGTCGCCAACACCGCCGAGGCCTTCGGTGCCGACGACACCCGCGTTCTGCTGGTGGGTCCCGACGGCGACGAACCGTTGGCGGGTCCCAAGGAGCTGGTGTTGCGCCAAATCGTTCGACGGGTCGCGGCCGCCGGAGCCGCCCAGGTGGTCCGCGCGTGAGCATTGGAAGAGACGTTTCATCCGCGTACGCCCCGGCCCATGTGAGCGGCTTGTTCGCCGTCCACGACGAGGCCGAAGACCCCTTGGAGAAGGGCAGCCGGGGCGCCGGCTGGAGCCTTGACCAAGGCGCCACGGCCACCGTGCGCGGCGCCGACGAGACCGTGATCCTGCTCAACGGCGAACCCAGCGCGGCTCCGGTCACGCGCCAGGCGCTGGCCAGGCTCACGGGCGAACCGCTGCACGCCGACATCAAGCTCGACCTGCCCCTCGGCCAGGGGTTCGGCATGAGTGCCGCCGGCACGCTGGCCGCGTGCCTCGCCACGTGCCATCTCCTTGAGCTGGAACCCGAATCGGCGCTGGAGGCCACACACATCGCCGAAGTTGAGAACGGCAGCGGCCTCGGCGACGCCATTGGGGCCTGGAACGGCGCCGGCGAGTTGCGACTCAAGCCCGGCTGCCCGCCGAAGGGTTGGGCCATGCGAATCGAGCCGCCGCCGAACACGCGCTTCCTGTTCTGCGTCCTCGGCGAGCCGATTGCCACATCCAGCATCATCCGGGACGAGGAATGGCGGCTGCGGACGCGGGAACTCGGCGACGCCGCGGTGGATCGCATCCTCGCCGTCGGCCGCACCAAGGCCTGGACCACGCTGCTGGACGAGGCGCACGACTTCACCATGGCCCTGGGCCTCCTGCCGCCGGTGGCGGCGGGCCTCAAGGAAGCCCTGGCCGGACTCGAATGGGGCCAATGCATGCTGGGCTCGACGCTTTGGGCGACGGGCGAGGAGATCACGCTGCGCAAGGCGCGCCCCGCGCTGGAGGCGGTGGGCGAGGTGCTGGAGGCCCGCGTGGACCCGAACGGTGCCCGCATCGTCCGGCCCGTCACCGCGTAGGCAACGCCCATTTCCCGGCGTGCACTTGCTTGTTTGTGCGTCGCTACCGGGTCGTGGATGTATTTGCCGAGCAGCCCCTGGCAGGCAACCCACTGACCGTTGTTCTGGACTGCGATGGCCTCTCGACGGCCGACATGCAAGCCATTGCTCGCGAAACGAATCACTCCGAGACTACGTTCGTGACGGCCGGGCAGGCCGTCGATGGCGCCTGGCCCGTGCGCATCTTCACGCCCGCCCGCGAGCTCCCCTTTGCCGGCCACCCGACGCTGGGAACGGCATGGGTCATCAGCCACTTCCACGGGGTCGAGCTGCCCCTTGAGCTGGCCCTGGGCGTCGGCCGCGTGCCAGTGCGCGCCGAGGGCGACACCCTGTGGATGACCCAACCCAAGCCGACGTTCGGCCCGACGGTCGAAAACATCGACGCGGCTGCGTTCCTCGGCCTGGCGACGGGCGATGTCGTCGGCCCCTGCCAAGTGGTCTCGACGGGCGTGCCGTTTCTCATCGTGCAGTTGGCCAGCCTCGACGCCGTGCGACGGGCGCGGTACCAGGCCGCCGCCGTCGAGGGCCACGCCATCGCAGGCCACAGCAACGAGGTGTTCCTGTTCTGCCGCGAAGGCGAACCGGGAAGCGACGCCGACTTCCATGCCCGCATGTTTGCCCCCGGCGCCGGGGTCCCCGAGGATCCAGCCACTGGCAGCGCCAACGGCTGCCTGGCTGCGTACCTCAGCCACCACCAAGTCCTCGGCAGCGCCGCCGTCGACGCCGTGGTGGAGCAGGGGATCGAAATGAGCCGGCCGAGCCGGCTGCATATCCGGGCCACGCCGACGCCAAGCCGGGGCCTCCGGGTCGAGGTGGGGGGCCGCGTTGTTCCCGTGGCTGAGGGAGTCTTCCTGTCGTGACGCCACCCACGTCGCCTGGAGCTACGGCAGGACGGCGATGGCAACGGTGCCCGTGAATTCGTGCGCGGTGTACGGAAACCCGGTGCCGCTATGGTAGTAATACGCCAATTGTGTGTACGTGGCGGTGCCGTCGGCCTCGATTTCCAGCGACCGCGCGCCGGGGCACGGCCCCGTGTAGCCAGGGTCCGTCAAGGCGACGCCCAGGCACCCTCGATCCGTGTGACAGGAGACCACGGTCCCTCGGCCCGAGCCGTTGTACATGCAACTGTTGGCCGCGAAGTCGACCGTGTTAAGGCCCTGCCCGCACGGCGACAGGATCGAG
>JBFJYU010000342.1:0-3097 GCA_041622435.1 Thermoplasmatota archaeon
AACCGTCACGGCCCTTGTGGGCCGCGTCTTCCCTCGCTTTGCTCGGCTGCCACCGGCGCGCTACGCGCGCCACTGGCAACCCTTACACGACTCCCCGCTCGCCGGCTCGCCGCACTGCGAACAGGCCCCGGCCCCGCCACCGGAGCCGTACTCGGCCTCCAGCAGGGGCTTCAGTTTGTCGAGGCCCTTGACGAGGGTGTGGCGTGTGCCGGGGCTGCGCGCCTCGATGGCGAGCAGCATGTCGCGGAGAAAGAACCGCTGGGCGCGCGCCGCGTAGGGGCATTCCGCGTCGTCGTGGATGGGCAAACCGTTGAGGAGGGCGTAGAGCAGCACCTCCTTTTCGGGGATGGTGCGAAATGGGATGAGTCGGGGAACCATGCCGGGTTGGGCGCGCTCCGGTGCGTGGGGTGCCAGGCGGGCCAGCCGCTCAACGTCGCCGTTGAGGTGGTTCATCAGGATCGTTTGCGCGGTGTCGTCCAGGTTGTGGCCGGTGGCGATGGCGGCGGCGCCCACGTCACGCGCAGCTTGGTTGAGTCCCATGCGCCGGTAGACGCCGCAGGGTCCGCACGCCGCGCGCGATTGGCCGCCGGACGCGGGCCCCTTCTCCCCGCGGGCATACTCATCGATGGTGTAGCCCGCCAGGTCCTGGGTCTTGACGACGTGCCACTCCACGCCCAGGCGGCTCGTCAGTTCGCGGCAGATCTCCAGGCTGCCCTCGCGGTAGCCGGCGATGCCCTCGTCGATGCTGATGGCGACCAGTTCGACGCCGGGCCTGCTTGCGGCGAGTCCGTGCAGGAAATGAAGAACGGCGACCGAGTCCTTGCCGCCTGACAGGGCAACGGCGACGCGGCCCTGGTGCAGGCGCCCTTGCTTGGCCAACTCGGCCTTGGCGCGCTTGTCGAAGAAGCGAAGAAAATGCTCCCGGCACAGGTGGCTGCCGCTGTAGCGCAGAAACGTCACGGCGGGTGCGGCGCAGCGGGAGCAGGTGGCCACGCCGCTGCCAGTGCGGCCCGTCAAAAAGGCTGGCGCCCGCCGTGCCGGGGCTCGTGGTTCGCAAGCCTGAACCCTTCGGCGCCGGTGGGGGCGCCGATGCGTGTCTTCGCGGTCCTCCTGTTCCTCCTGCCGGCGCTGGCTGGTTGCGCCGACCAGGACCAGGTCCAGTTCACCGAGGTGTGGGAGTTCCCGCTGCCCCGCGTCGGGTTCGCTTCGCCGTTGGTGGTGGATCTGGACGGCGACGGCGTCATGGACGTGGTGGCGGCTGCGGGGCCATGGGCCGTCGTTGAGAACGGAGCCGATCCGGCGACGAAGGATATCGTTGCCCTCGCCGGGGCCGACGGCCGGTTGCTGTGGACACTCGCCGCCGGGAGCGCCGATTCATCGCCGGCTGCGGCCGACCTGGATGGCGACGGCGCCGTTGAGGTGGCGATGGGCTTGCGGGACCGGGGTGCCATCGCCGTCCTGGGTGCCGCGGGGGGCGAGGAGCAAGCGCGTGACCTGGGCAACTGGGTCCACACGCCCGCCATCGCCGACGCCGATGGCGATGGTTCGCCCGACCTCTTCGTGGTCACGGGTGGTCTGGAAGGGGATCACCAGCACGAGCCGGGGGACCCCGGCGGGCGGGGGACGGCCGGCCAACTCCTGGCGTTGCGCGGCGCCGACTTGGAGGTGCTGTGGGACGCCGATCTGCCCATGGACGCCTATTCGAGCCCTGCGGTGGGACCCATCGGCCCCGGCGGAACCCGTGCTGTTGCCCACGGCGTCGGCGGCGAGATGGACTTCGGCGGCGCGATCTTCGTGCGCGAGGCCGCCACGGGCGACCTGATTTGGACGGAGGAGACCCGCACCGGCGTCGTCGCGTCACCCGCCTTGGCGAACCTGGACGGCGACGACCGCGCCGACGTGGTCTTCGTGGAATGGTGGGGGGCGGTGCACGCCCGGGCCGGAGACGGGTCGGTCCTCTGGGACGCGCAAACCCACCACCTGGCGTTCACGTCCCCGGCCCTCGGCCACCTGACCGACGACGACCGGCACGACGTGGTTCTCTCCGGCATGCGACGATCCGACCACCACGCGAACGACTTCGACTTCCTCGTCAACGGCGAGGGCGCCCTTTCATTTGCCAGCGAAGGACTCGTGCGGGCCCTCGACGGCGTCACTGGCCGGACCCTGTGGAGTCGGGAGTTCACGGGCTCGCCCGGCAGTCCGGTCACTGCGGACCTGACCGGCGACGGCCATGCCGAGGTGCTGGTCGTGATTTACAACGGCAAGTCCGGCGTCATGGGCGCCGCTGGCGGCCGACTGCTCGTCCTCGACGGCCAGACGGGCAGCACCATGGCGACGCACCAACTCGTGTCCGGCGCCGCGGCCACGCCCACGGTCACGGACGTCGACGCGGACGGCTACCCGGACATCATCCTCGCCACCACCGCGCCGGCGCGGGTCCTGCGGCTGGAGTCGGACACCCGCTCCGAGCCGGCGGTGGTCGGGTCATGGCCGATGTGGCGGGGGAACTTGTTGAACACGGGGAATCCTGTGCCGGCGTAGGGGCCCCACCGCTAGGAGCCGCGTGCCGCCAGCAACGTGGCCGTGGAAACCACGGGCAAGCCGGCCTCGGCAGCCAGGCGCTGGTCGTGGGTCCAAACGACGCCGCCCACTGCGAGGGGTCCTTTGCCCTGCCCGTGGGCGCCTTTCCCTTTGACCCCGTCGCCGTCCCGCTTAGCGCTGCCCGGCCACGAACGCCCTCAACCCCTCATCAAATGTTTCAACCGCGGCCCCAAGCCGCCGGCAATGCGACAAAACCACCGCATCCACCCACGACAGACCCGCGTGGGCCCCCCTCAGCGCCAGGGCGTCGGGTCCGTGGGTTTCGTGGCTGATCTCAATGTTGGCTCGTCCGCACAGGTCGTCGAAGCAGACGCGCGCCGCGGCTCGTCCGAGTCGGTGCGTCCACAAGCCGAAGGTCTCGGTCAGCACCTCGCCCGGCACGACGATGGGGGCCGGCCTCGCCATGGCCACCCGAGCGGCGGCGTGGTGGGCGTCGGTCTCGTCGTAGAGCGCGTACAGAAACGACGTGTCGGCGATGCGCGGCCGCCAATCG
>JBFJYU010000343.1:0-3084 GCA_041622435.1 Thermoplasmatota archaeon
CTCATGTACAGCAGCGTGCCCAAGGCACCACCCTCCAGTCCCGTGGCATCGGGTCGCGCCTCGCGGGCCACCCCGAAGTCAGCGAGCTTGATCGTGCCACCCTTTGTCAGCAGGATGTTCTCAGGCTTGATGTCCCGGTGGACAACCTGTTTGGCGTGGGCGGCCTCCAAGCCACGCAGCATCTGGTCAAGGACCGCCGTGGCACTGTAGGCCTCCATACGACCCCGCCGCTGGAGCAGGCCGTGCAAGTTACCGCCGTCGGCGTACTCCATGACGATAAGCGCCTCCTGCGGGCCTTCGGCCATGTCGAAGATGCTGATGATGTTCGGGTGCCGGATGCTACCGGCGATGCGCGCCTCGCGCATGAGCAACTTGGCCGCCTTACCGCCGAACACCGCCGTGCCCACCGCCTTCACCACCACCTCGCGGTCGAGCTTCTCGTCGTGGGCCAGGTACGCGCGGCCGTGGGCGCCCTCGCCGAGCAACCGCTCCACGCGGTAACGCTCCAGCAGGTGCGCGCCCGGCGTGGCTCGCGGTGCCTTCTCCCGATCGCCGGCGCTGCGACCGAGCGTCTGGCGCACCATGTAGGCCATGACCTGATGCTCGCGGTCGCTGATGCCGAGGCTTCGGCGCAGGCGCTGCAACTCACGATCGGGATCGCCGGACTGGCCCGACAGTGCACGCTCCAGGCTCGCGCGGTACACGTCCAGCTTGCGCTGGTACACGAACGCCTCGCGCTCGTCCTCCGAAGGCCCAATGCGCGCCTCCAGCCGGTTACGAGTGACGAGTACGAGCGAGGCCAGGGCGACGCCGCCCGTGGCCGACGCGCCCGGAATCAGGACACCGGACCCATCCCCCCAGGCCACCAACGCAAACACGATGCCGCTGATGCCGAGCGTCGCCGCCGCTGCGGGAGCCGCCGCCCGGCGCAGTCGCAGTTCGAGGTCGAAGATGTCGCGGCGAGCCAGCGCAAGCGCAAGCGACGCCACAGCCGCCGCGCGCCACAAGCCAAGCCCGTAGAACTTGTAGTCGGCCACGCCGAACGCGTGCTCGGCGACCGCCGCAGCCATGGGAAGCAGCAGCGCCGCCAGCAGTCGCGAATCAACCTCTTCCAGGCCGATGGGGCGCAAAAGGAGGCGCGCCGCGATGGCAAGCTGGACGACGACGCCCGCCGCCACGGTCGCCGCCAGCCCCACGAGCGCCCAGTCGGCGCCCCCAATCAGGGTCTGGGCCGATGTGAAGAACAAGAAATTGCGCGTCGCGTCAAAGCCCGAGTACAGGCCCAGGGCAACCAGGAACGCCCTAGCGTCCCGGCGCGGCGTGCCAGGGGTCGTGCGCACGTGGCGCACCGCCGCCATGATCATGCCGCCATAAATCAGGGCCTTGAAGGGCAGCACGTACAGGGGGAGGACCGCCGGCCCCAGCACGACGACGAGTTCACCGTTGACGTAGCCGGCATCGGCCAGGATCAACTCCGGCCACCAGAGGCGAACCGCCGCGCCCGCCATCGCAATGGCCATCGTGACACCCGTCAAGACGCCGCCCAAGCGAGGCCCATGCATCAGGGCCAGGAACCGGCCCAGCAGCAGGATCATCAGGGGATAGATCGCGTGCAAGCCCAGGACACTGAAGTGGACGGCCCACAGCGGCCGGCCCAGCGCGTCGGCCAGGTTGCCAACGAGGACCTGGGCTCCCCACGCCATGGCAAACAACGCGAAGAACACGGCCTCCTTGCCCCGCGGCCGCAGCGCCAAGACGGCGATGCCGAGCACGATCAGCGGGATTCCGGATACGAATGCAAGGGTCCAATCAACGGGAAGCGACAAGCCACTCACCCCCTGGATCAGGCGTCAGGGTCCTCGGCACTCAACTTGTAGGTGACCGGATCCGCCACCTGAACCCGGAAGATGCTGGTCAGCGACCGGATCATCCCATCGACAAGTTGACGGGGCGCGTCGATGTTCTCGACCGCCTCAAGGATCAGTTGCTCGATAATCTGCTCCATGGTGTGCGCCCCTTGCTGTGCCTCGTCGCGGCACGACGGCTTGCAAACGCCCTCGAAGTACACGCCGTGGCTGAGCGATGCCGACGGCGGGTACCAGTCCGCTTCGTAGCGCATGGAGACGACGACACCGTACACCCCGGGCGCCGGGTTCTCCAGGAAGACCTCAGCGCCACCCTCGCGGGCCGGCGCTCCGGTGATGAAGGTGTTGCAGGGATTCCACACGGACAAGCGCAGATTGGGGAAGCCGGTGTTGCTGGACGGCGAGGGCTCAAACAGGGACAGCAGGATGCGCGCCGGGGCCGGGTCGGGCACGGTCAGGAGGTACGCATCGACGGTGTCCTCAGGCGGCACCAGGCGCCCCGAAATGAAGCTGTCCGATTCGATCGGCAGGGCGCGCGTTGCAGCGTAGCACCGGTCCTCGGCGTCGCCAGGGACTCCGGCGTCTTCCTGGCAGGCGCCGGGCCCGAACGTGGAAAGCACTTCCACCGTGTAGTAGTCAAACTGCTGGCACGTGGGGCCCAGGCGATCATTGGCGAGCCCCGGTGTGGTGCTCGACAGTAGCATCATGGCCACAATTCCAGCGATCCAGGTGAATCGCAAAACGGCCTGTGAACCCAACGTTTGATTCGTCATTTCCTACCACCAACTCTCCTTGTGCTCGCAACGGCAGGGTGCGGCCAAAGAGGAACGGGAATTCAGGAAGGAACCGCGGCAGATTGACCTGTCGGTTCCTCGGCTTCGAGCCGAGCCAGTTCGGACGACGCGGCCTCGCGAAGCCGGCTGCGCATCTCGGCAGCGCTCTGGAAGCGGTCGCGCGGATCCTTGGCCAGCGCGCGTCGTAGCAGCGGCTCGACCCAGGGGGGGAACCCGGCCAACGCCAGGTTCGGGGGTTCTTCCAGGATGAGTTGTCGCACCTGGAAGTCGTCGCGGCCAGCGATCTTGAGGTAGAAGCGGCCGGTGAGCAGTTGATAAAACACGACGCCGACGGCGTAGAGGTCGCTGCGGGCGTCAACGTCGCGGCCGCGCACCTGCTCGGGACTCATGTACAGCAGCGTGCCCAAGGCACCACCCTCCAGTCC
>JBFJYU010000344.1:0-3026 GCA_041622435.1 Thermoplasmatota archaeon
GCGACGCACGTGCCCGAGGCGCTGTGCGCCGAGGGGGACCGGGAGTGTGTGCTTGCACGCGCTCGCGGGCACGGCCCGCGCAGCGGCGCGGGTGGGCTGTGGTGGGGGTGCATCGGCTGAAAGCCGTGCCGCCGAGCGACGCACGTGCCCGAGGCGCTGTGCGCCGAGGGGGACCGGGAGTGTGTGCTTGCACGCGCTCGCGGGCACGGCCCGCGCAGCGGCGCGGGTGGGCTGGGGTGGGGGTGCATTGGCTGAAAGCCGTGCCGCCGAGCGACGCACGTGCCCGAGGCGCGGCGCGCCCCGCCGTTGCGCTCACACCGCGTGGCGGCGCTTGGCGGCGCTTGGCGGCAGTTGGCAGACACCAATGCTTAGTTCGTCGCAGTCGTGCCCGGGCGCATGCGGGGCGCGGCCGGGAGGAGGGGGTCCAGGGGTGCCGCCAGCGCCTCGCCGGGAGCCGGATGCCGAGCGCGCCTGGCACCGCTGATCCCGCTGGCCCTGCTGCTCGTGACCGCTGCGGCCCAGGCACAGGAGCCGCGCGAATTCCCCGAGCCTTTGGGCAGCGTTCCCGGTGAGGTGCTGCTCCACTACCGCCTCCAGCCGGGGGTGGCGAAGTTCGTCGTGATCGACCCCGCCCGCAGCGACGCGTGCTCCACTCCGCCGGGCCTCCTTGCCGGCGCCCAGAACGCCCGGGTTACGCTTGGGCCGTCGGCGATCCGGTTCAGCGAGCAACGCACCGAGCGTGGGTGCGCGGAGGTGCAACTGCCGGTGCAGGTGCCGCCGGATGCGTGCCACGTGGTCGCCCAATTCGCGGCTTCGCGGCTCATGGGTCCCGGGCCGGGCCCCACGGCGGACACCGATTCTGGGTTCGAGCAAAGATTCCGGCTGCGCGGCGCGGATGGGTGGAGTGCCCACGACTACTATGGTATCCTGGACGACCAGAACCCCGATGGCGCCCCGTTTGCCGTCGGCTTCGACCTGCCTTGTGCGGTGCCTGCTGTACTGAGTTGGACGTTCGCCGACCGCGGGCTGGCCCCCGAGGATGCCCAGGGGCTCGGTTTCAGCGTTCCAGGCGCGTCCAGCTTCGCCGCCGACGTGAGCGACATCCAGGTGGAGTTCCGCGGTGTTCCCTTTGACGCCATTGAGACCAGCCACGCGCGCCGGGGGATCGAAGCCAACGCGGTCATGCACCGGACCATTGTCACCCTGGCGCCGCCGGATCTGTCCGAACGGGGGCTCGAACCGATCGTGACCCTGCGAGTCCCCGCGGAGTACACGGTGGGGGAGGTGCGCAACGCCACCGGCAAGCCGCTGCCTGCCCAGAGCTACGAAGCCGCCGCCGCAGACGGGGTCTTGACCGTCGTCGTCGGGGGCCACGGTGACCCAGGCCAGGGCCCGTTCGAAGTGCATCTCATAGCCCGCACGGCATTGGCCCACTCGTCGACCATGCTCGGCCTCATGATGGTCCTGATGCTGTTTCCGGCCGGGTTCGGCTACTTCGCGCTGCGCAACGTGAAAGGCTACACGGACCACGCCCAGGGGTCGTTCAGACCCGCCGGCCGGCGCCTGCAACTGGCGACCTACATCGTCTGGTTCGGGTACGTCATCCTGCTCGCGGGTATCCTGCTGTCCGGCTACCTCTCCCTGATGACGGTGTGGCCGATGGAGCCGGAGCAGGCGATGGCCTACCTGATGTTCATCAGCATCGGCGTCGTTTTCCTGGTGATGAGCATGCTCTCCAAGCGCCAGGAGGCGCGCACCCTCGAATTCGAGATCCAAGAGCGTGAGCGCGTCCAAAAGGAGCTGGAGCGCAGCAATGAGGAGCTGGGTCAGTTTGCCTACGTCGCCAGCCACGACCTGCAAGAGCCCTTGCGCATGGTCGCCAGTTACACCCGCCTTCTCCAGAAGCGCTACGGCGGCAGTCTCGATGAGGACGCCGACACGTTCATCGGCTACGCCGTCGAGGGCGCCGAGCGCATGCAGGCGATGATCCACGACCTGCTCAAGTACTCCCGCGTGGCCTCGCGGCCGCCCGAACGCGCGGAAGTCCCCTTGGCAGAGGTTCTGCGCGAAACGCTACGGATGCTGGAGTCCCGCATCCAGGAGTACGAGGCCACCGTGACGCACGACCTGCTGCCCGTGGTGCGCGGCGACCGCGGCCTGCTGGCGCACATTCTCCAAAACCTCGTCGGCAACGCCATCAAGTTCCGCGGGGACGATGCGCCCGTCGTCCATGTCACCGCCGCACGCGACCCCGACGCGTGGCGCATCTCGGTGCGCGACAACGGCATCGGCATCGACGCACGGCACCAGGACCGGATCTTCCAGATCTTCCAGCGCCTGCACGCCCGGGACAAGTACGAGGGCACAGGCATCGGCCTCGCGCTATGCCAGAAAATCGTGGCCCAGCACGGCGGCACCATCTGGGTCGAATCAGAAGTCGGCCAAGGCAGTACGTTTCACTTCACGCTGCCCGATGCGCCCTGATCCCGTAGTGCAGGATTAAGTCCAATAGCCACGTACGCCGAATGGAGTGTGTCAGGCGTGAGCGCGGGCGGAACAAAACTCAGGGCTCTGTTGATTGAGGACAACGAGGCCGATGCCCGGCTCCTCAAGGAAATTCTGGCGGACGACGCGGCCGCCCACCTGGAGTTGGAGTGGGTGCAATCGCTTGATGAGGGCGTCCAACACGTGCTCAACGGGAACTTCGATGTTGTGCTGCTGGACTTGTCGCTCCCCGACAGCGGCCGCGACGAGAGCGTGTCGACCATGCACCTGTTTGACTCCTCGACCCCGATCGTGGTCCTGTCCGGCCACGCCGACGAGGACGCCAGCATCAAGGCCATCCGCGAGGGGGCCCAGGACTATCTCGTCAAGGGAGAAGTCACGGCGGACCAGCTCGTTCGCACCGTGCGTCTGGCCATCGAGCGGCGCCGAGCCGCCGCCACTCGCGAGCGGCCGACCTGGTAACCCACGAGCTTCGGAAAGCTCGACCATCCGGGCGGCGTTCGACGCTGCGCGTCGAAGCC
>JBFJYU010000345.1:0-3024 GCA_041622435.1 Thermoplasmatota archaeon
ACCGCCACCAAGGAACCGGCCCACATCCAGATGATGCAAAACATGGAGTTGGTGGACTACGAGTCCGGCAGCGACACGGGCAACATGCGCTGGTTCCCCAAGGGACAACTCATCAAGCGCCTGCTTGAAGAGAAGGTCAACCGCGTCTGCCGCGACGCTGGCGCCCTGCAGATCGAGACGCCGATCATGTACGACGTCAACCACCCGGCGCTCAACAAATACCTCAACAAATTCCCCGCCAGGCAGTACCGCGTCAAGTCGGACGAGAAGGAACTGTTCCTGCGCTTTGCCGCCTGCTTCGGCATGTACCTCACCATGGGGCGCGCCACGCTGAGCTACCGGCACCTGCCGGCTCGCATCTACGAGTTGACCCACTACTCGTTTAGGCGCGAGCAATCCGGCGAAACCTCCGGCATCAAGCGCCTGCGCTGCTTCACCATGCCCGACATGCACACGCTCGTGGCGGACCTGCCCCAGGCGCGCGACGAGTTCGGCCGGCAATTCGAGACCAGCCGGCAGTGGATGGACGCCCTCGAAGTGCCCTTTGAGACCGCCATCCGGTTCGTGCGCGGCTTCTACGAGGAGAACAAGCAGTTCGCGGCCGGCCTCGCGCAGATGGTCGGCAAGCCCGTGCTCGTGGAGATGTGGGAAAACCAGAGCTTCTACTTCGTCACCAAGTTCGAGTTCAACGTCAACGACACCACGAACAAGGCGTTCGCCTTGTCCACGGTCCAGATCGACACCCAGAACCCAGAGCACTTCGGCATCACGTACACCGGCGAGGACGGCGCCGAGCACACGCCGGCCCTGCTGCACACCAGCATCAGCGGCGCCATCGACCGAAACCTGGCCGCCATCCTGGAAACCGAGGCCATGAAGCGCGACAGGGGCGAGAAGCCCAGCCTGCCCTTCTGGCTCAGCCCCACCCACGTGCGGTTCCTGCCCGTCAGCGACGAGTACGTGGACGAGGCCCTGAGTCTGGCGCAGGCGGTCAACGACGCTGGCGGCCGCGCCGACGTGGACGACAGCAGCGCCGGCATCGGCAAGAAGATCCGCACCGCCGAGAAGGAGTGGATTCCCATCATCGCCGTGGTCGGCGAGAAGGAAACCAAGAGCGGCATCTACGACCTGCGGGTGCGCAAGCAGGAGCTCCTCGACAAGGCGGGCCTTGAGCTCGACGAGTCGGAGGGCCAGAAGCTCGGCTCCTACAGCATTCCCTGGGCGGGCCTCCTGAACCTGGTCGGCGCCAACCTGGGCGACGAGCCCCGCGCGCCCCTGCCGCTGCCGGTGCGCTTGACGCAGCGGCCGATTTTCCGCGGTTGAGTCGGTTCGCCAGTCGTCCTTCGGTCGCTACACCGCTTCCAGCCACGCATCGAAGGTCGGCTCCGCCGACAGGTCGATGCTGGGCCCGTGCCACGGTTCAAACACCAGCTCCAGCGGCAGCGCCGTCGCCTCGTGGTGCACCACGCCGGTGCACCCGCCTTCGTCGCCCGGTGGGCGGCTGACCGTGTCAGCCATGGATGGCACCAGGTTTGCGGATACCTGGATCTCCGCCACGGCGTTCGGGGCGAGGCCGATCTCGAAGGCCCAACCGTCGGGGCCGGGCGGTTCCACGGTAGCCGCGGTGCCGCCCCCGGCAGAGTACCCCCTGATCTCGAAGGGCAGGGTCCAGTTCGCGACCAGCCGCCCGCCGACGGCTGAAGAGGTCCAGCCGGCGTGCCAGTCCAGGCGCGACTCGTCCCGGCCAAGCTTGGCGCAGCCTTCCAGTCCAGACCAGCGGAGATCCTTGATGGATGGCTCAAGGAGGACCCAGTCCAGCACCATGAGCGGGTCCGCGTCCAGGTCGCGCAACGTCCAGAAGGCCAGGGTCAAGGTGATCTCGCCCTCGGGTACGCCGTCGGCAGATACGATGGACCCTTGCGTGCCCGTGCCGCGGCCGAATTCCTCACCATTGAACGAGCAGGTAACGCCCACTTCGTCCCCATTGCGCGGCGCCGCCCCCTTCGGGGCCTCGGCGCGCATGCCGTCCAAGGCAGGATCAAGCTCCCAATCGCAGGAGAACGCGCCCGCTTGGCTGGTGCGGATGAAGACCGTGCCCCCGGGGATGCCCCACTGGATCAAAACGCCGTCGTAATTGGTGGGCTCCAAGACCCACTCGGGTGCCGCGGGAGCCGCGTTCAGGAATTCCTCGGCGGGGCTCAGGAGGCATCCGGCAAGAAACACGAGCGGCATACAAACAACGATCCAGCGCACCACGGGCCACCATGTCGCGGCGGCCTTCTTGGCTTTTGTCCCCGAGCGCACGGGCATGGAACGGCAGCCGACGGTGAGCCGGTCCCGGCCGGCCGCTTGCGACGGGGGCCCGACGGGTGCATGGCCACGGCCGCCGGTCCCCTGACGGGACCGCCCCGGAAACCAAACCCTCCTGAACCCGGCCGCGCTCGGCTCGTCGTGGACTTCCGCGACCTGGCGCCTGGCCCCGACCCCCAACTGCCCCTGGAGGCGTTCGAGCGCCGCCGCGAGCGGGTGGCCGAGCAGTTGCCGGATGACGCTATCATGGTGGTGGCGACCCACGAGGAGACCACGTACAGCAACGACGTGGAACACCCGTTTCGCCCGCACAACGACTTCTGGTACCTGACGGGCTTCAACGAGCCGGGGGCCGTGCTTCTGATCGACGGCTCCGGCGGTTCGGAGGTCTTTGTGCGCGAGCGGGAGCCGTCCGCCGAGATCTGGACCGGGCGCCGATTGGGGGTTTCCCGGGCGGCCGAGGCGCTGGGAGTCGACGCGGCCCACGCCCTCGACCAGTTTTCCAGCCGCCTGCGCGACCGCGTCACGGGCGCCTTGCACGCGATCACCGATCACAACGGCTGGGTGCACC
Source organism: Thermoplasmatota archaeon (assembly GCA_041622435.1). GTDB lineage: Archaea > Thermoplasmatota > E2 > JACPAO01 > JAHFTW01 > JBFJVP01. Next base: position 2,882 of record JBFJYU010000345.1, read on the forward strand.
GCCGCCTGCGCCGCACGTATGGCAAGGCGCCGGAGGACGGGCGCGCGGTGCTGTCGGAGCTGCGGGTGCGCAAGGACGCCGACGAGGTTCGCTTGCTGCAAAAGGCGGCCGACTTGGGCGTCGAGGCCATGTTGGAGGGCGCC
>JBFJYU010000346.1:0-3022 GCA_041622435.1 Thermoplasmatota archaeon
GAGACCACGCTGGCACAGCCGCGGCGGGCGTCCTAGCCGTTGCGATGACCGCCGGCCGCGCTAGTCGAGGAACGGAGCCGCCTGCGGGAAGCCGGGACCCGGCAGCCAGATTTCCAGGGGTTGGCTCGCGATGACGCCCAGGGGCGCCGGAGCGGGCGCCGCCAGCGCCAGGGCTGGACTGGCCGGCAAACGGCCGAGGTACGCGTCGGCGCGCTGGAACTGATCGGCCGGCAAACCCTGGGCCAGCCGCTCCACGCCGTTGGCCGAGTAAGCCGGCCACGCGGCCTCGTCCGTGGAGGCGATACCCATGTAGTCGCCGATGAACACGGCGCCGTTCTGGTGTCGCGACCACGCGCTGACCAGCGGCGCGTCGGAGACAGCCACGTTGGCACTCCACGTGGCCCCCGCGTCGTGGGACGAAGCGGCGTACGTCCGGAACGTCGGGTAGCCCTGGACGTTGACGCCGCGGGTGTCGCGGCCGTCCATCCAGGCAATGTCGACGCGGCCATTGGGCGCCACCGAAACCGTCGGCAGCACCTGCGTGGACGTCATGATGGCGTCGTCAACGCGGACGGGCGCCGTCCACGTCTGGCCCTGGTCGCCCGAGGATGCCATCATGACGTTGGCGTCGTTGAAGCTGGCGTAGCCGGGCCATGTGACGTAGATGCGGCCCGCGTACGGCGACGCGGGGTTGTCGTCGACGGCGACCTGCGGCATGAACGGCAACCGTGGCGCGCCGCCGGCCTCCCAGGGCAGCACGGTGAAGGCAACGCGGGGTGCGCCGAAACTGACGCCGTCGTTGCCGCTGGCGGCCATGATGATAGCGTTGCCGTCGCGCCAGAACGCAAACACCTCGTCGCCAACGCCGCCGGCCACGGTGACCGCCGGGTTGCCGGAGCCGACGCGGCCGATCACCATCGGATCCGAGAACGCGAAGGCGCCCGGGTCGGGCGTGCGGCTGTACAGGATGTTGCCCGCGGCCAGGTCAGCCCAGACCACGTGGACGCGGCCCCGGTTGTCGACGGTGCCCCACTCCTTGTCGTCGCCCGGGCTTGTGTGGAGCAAGCGAATCTCGCTGGCGGGCCAGGTCAGGCCGCCGTCGAGGCTGCGCGCGACGGCGATGCCGGCCTTGCGCCCGGCGTCGTAGTCGAAGTTGAGCAGGATGTAGTACGCGGTGCCATCCGGCCCGAAGGCAGCGACGGGGTCGCTGCCGCACTTGTACGGGAGCGGACTGGGCTCGGCGCCGCCGTTGGGGTACGGGGCGGGCACGCGGTTGGTGTTCCAGGTGAGGCCGCCATCGAAGGTCACGTAGGAAGCGCTGGCCACGCTGAAAGCGCCACCGGGGCGACACACTTGGCTGGCGCCCAGGCCGTAATCCTTGCCGACGACGAGGAAGTGATCGGAGTCCAGGGGGTTGACGGCCACGTGGATTTCGTTGGCGGGCCCCACGGGCACGCGGCTGGCCCAGGTCTGGCACGGCGTCTCCGGCACGCAGCCGTAGCCCGGCACGTCGGCGTGCGCGGCCGGCGTCAGGGCAGCCAGGGGCGCGGCCAGGAGAAGCAGGACGATCGCTGCGCGGGGCCCAGCGCGACGCTCAACGGAACCAACCATTGGTGGAACAGGGCTGCGGTACAGTTGACGGTTTCGACCAGTCGGCTGCTCCTTTCACCCAGCCCGGTACTCCCTGGGCGACCGTTGGCTTGCGCTCAACGCAGCCCTCGCAACCGTGGGACACGTGGCAGGGGGCAGGCATGGGGCTGCGCAACCGTCCGGCCCTGCATGGACCTTTATTAACGCCGCCGGGGCTCCAGTTTGCCCGCGGCGGTGCCGTGGGGCAGTGGTACCATGAACAAATTCAGTCTCCTGTGCCTAGTTGCGCTTCTGGGCTCGTCATTTCCCGCCACGGCGGACCACCAATCCGACTGCCACCCGCCGTCACTCCCCGGACCGGGGGCCCTCGTGCGGGCTTGCTACGGCCACTACGACGAGGCCGCCGACTGCGGCTACTGGTACTCCAGCGATGGCTACGACGAGGATCGCGCCATTCTGTACGCCATCTACGCTCGGGCCATCGTGTCCAGCGGCGACGCCACGCCGTGCGCCGATAGCGGCGAACCATGCACGATCTGGCGCACCCGGGCAACCGCCTACACCAACGCATTCTACGCGGGCGGCCCCATCATTGGCGCCGTGCGACTTCAGCCAGCCGAGTACCAGGCGACCCTGCAAACGGAGGACGAGGACGGCCCCTGCGCGAGCGAGCCCGAGTGCACGCTGGCTGTGGCGGCCGACAACGACGACGCCAACCTGAACGAGCAGGCCACCCACCCCTTGCCCGCGTGCCAGACGCTCAGCGACCTCGGCAAGCCGACACCCGGCGGCCCCGAAGCAACGGTGCCCGAGGACACCTGCGTCGGCGACGAGGCGGCCATGGCCTGCTACGAGCACGAAGACACGTACGACCCGTACGCCAACTGCGACGGCACCATTGACGACGCGTGGCTGGCCGCCGGCGGCGACACCCAGCTCCGGGCGCTCATCACCTACACGTGCTACGAATATGGCGACTTCGACACCGGGCCGTGCTGGATCCGCACGCGCACCATTGAGGTGACCAGCGGCGGAACCACAATGGGCATCGAACGCTCGTTCAGTGACCATTGCTACAGCCCGATCTTCAACCCTGGCAGCGGCTCGTGCTCCACGCGCGTCTGGTTCAGTGATTCGATCACGGGGTACGGCCACGAACGCCAGTTGCCCACGACGCCAGCGGTCCAGTGCGCCGACTTGGCCTAGCGCCCGCTTGCGCCGGCCCTTACTCCTCCTCACCCTCGTCGCAATCACGGGCCAGGCCCTTGACGATGAGCCCCTGCTCGGCGAGGCTCTTGCTGCTGGCAGCGGTGCGGAAACCAGGATGGTCGAACCGCTTCAGCGTGTTGCCCAGGACACCGATGACGTTGAACACCTCGTGGTCCGACGGCAGGCTGCGGCCGATGATCTTGCGCCACATGCCCTTGGCCAC
>JBFJYU010000347.1:0-3009 GCA_041622435.1 Thermoplasmatota archaeon
GCGAATACACCATTTCCGATAGCAATATCGAAGGTAACATGGTCCGAGGGGTTGTCGCCGCGAATTATGTCACCCACATTTACGCGGCCGGAAACTGGTGGGGAAGCCCGGTGGGCCCTGCGCCCGCTTCCATCGATATGCTCGGCAACCCGGCGTTGCCTGTTTTTGGTGATCCGATTCAGGGCCGCGTCGTGGCCGTGCCGCACCGTGCGGCGCCGGTGGATGGCCTTGGGTAGCGGCACGGGCCGTTTGCCCAGGCGGCCTCCGAACGGCGGAGCCTGGCTTTAGGCCGGCGGCGCATGCACGACGGCTGTCGCTCGGATCTCCTCCTGGGCCCCCCACCCGTGGGGGTAGAACAGTGGTACGACCAGCAGCGTGGCGGCGAAGATGACGCCGATGGCGAGGCTGGTGGCGACCATGGCGCGCTGCATCAGCAGGCACTGCATGGCGGTGAAGGTCAGGCACGCGCCTCCGTCCGTGACGGCGCTGAACATGATGGGCCGGTGCTTGCGAAGACGTGGTCGGACCGGGCGGTTCGCTCCAGGTTCCAGGCGAGGTGGAGGGCTAGTCACTGCCGATCATGCTGAAGGCCATGGGGAGCATCCGCGTGATGCTTTGCCCGACGCCCAAGGCCGGCAGCAGGTCAATCTGATTGTCCTCAAACAGCCGTTCGGTGATGCCTCCTCCGGCTCCACTGGGAACTGGCTCATGACGACCAGAAAGGGGCATTCGGGTTGGCTTGCCCGGGGCGGGAGGCGCCCGACCCCCTGCGCCAAGCCATCCCCCAGCCCCGCCCAACCAGACCCCGCACCGCCGGGGGCCACGAACAGCCGCTGATCCGTGCGTCCGGTCACACGGTCGACTCGTCCCTGTCGTCGCCCGCGCCGTGGGGTTCGGGCTCGGCCCAATCGTCGTCCGATTCGTCAACGTATTCGCCGGCTGTCTCGTCGCCGTAGTGCTCGGGGTACTCCTCGTAGGTCTCGTGTGCCTCGTGCGCGTCACCCTCGTCGGCGTAGTCGGCGTCCTGGTACTCGCCCTGGTCGGCGTACTCGCCCGTCTCGCCGGACTCCGCATCGGGGTCCCAGTCGGCCTCGTCGTCCCCTGCGTCCTCGTCGGCCTCGGCGGCCCAGTCTTCTGCCTCCTCGGCCTCAACGTCCCGGCCCCTGCGGCGGCGCAGCCAACGGATCAGCAGCCAGGCGCCTGCGCCAAGCGCCAGCATCAGGAGCGCGCCGGCGGCGGCCAGGATGCGCCAGTCGGACCCCGCCGGCGCGGGGGGTGGTTCCTCCTCGGCCGGCTCCGGGGGGAGGACCACGATGATGTCGCCGCGTTCGTTGTTGCCCTCCAGCGCCTCCCAGATCAGGTCGTCGGGGTCGACGACGGCGCTCACCTCGTGCGTGCCATTCTCCAGGGACCAGTCGTGCTGCGCGCTCGCCTGGCCCCCCGCGGCGATGGCGGGTATGTCCAGTTGGGTGACGGACTGTCCGTTGAGGCTGATCGTCGCGGTCGTCGGGCCGGCGTCGGCCGGTCCCTGGTTGGCGATGGTGACCACGATCCCGTCAGCGTCGCCGGCAAGACGCGCCACCACCAGGTCGGGGCGATCCGGCAGTTCGGGCCCGAAGCGGTACACGGTGCCCGCCTGGCTCGCCACGAACACGTTGGCCCCCGCCAGCGCCGGGCTTGCCTTGACCGGGGCCCCCGTGTCGTAGGAGTCCAACACCGACCCGTTGAGCGCGCTGATCCAGTACACGTGGCCGTCGTCGCTGCCCACCACTAGGCTCGTTGCACCCACGGCGGGGCTGCTGAACACGGGCCCGCCGGTCGCGTACTCCCACCGCTTCGCACCGGCCGTCAAATCAACGGCGTACACGCGGCCATTGTTGGCCCCGAAATACGCGCTCGTCGCATCCAGCGCCGGGCTCGAATGAACCTTGCTGGCACCCACATCGCTTGGCACCTGGAACGACCATGCCGGGACGTGGAGCAGGCCGTTGCACGTGTTGGTGCCGGCTGCCGTCGGCGTCGCCGAAAAAGCGTACAAGCGCTCATCCCACGAGCCAAACAGCACGCGGGCGCGGGGGACATCGATGGCCGCGGCACCCGTGACGATGTCGCCGGTGCGGTGGGTCCACAAGACGCTGGTGGTGCCGTCGGGGTTGCCCTGCTCGTCGACGGCGTACACGTGGTGGTTCATCGAGCCAAAGAACACGGCCCCGCCGAAGACGGCCGGTGCGCCCCGGATCTGCCCGGCCGGGTGCTTGCCGCCCGTGCAGTGGTACGTGTTCGTGACGTTGTTGAAAACGTACTGATCCTGGACGGTTGCTACGTTGAACGTCCAGAGCAAATCTAGGTTGTGCGCCGTGTACGCCTTGAGCTTCCCGTCCTCGGTGCCGATGAAGAGCTTCCCCTCATGGATCGTCGGCGTGCCCAGCGTGGCACCCACCGTGGCCGTCGCGAGCAACTCCCCGGTCACCAAATCCAGGGCGACGAGTTGCCCCTTCACATCGACGGCGTAGGCCCGGCCGCTCCACAGGGCCGGCGTGCCGACCACCTTGTCCTTCAGGTCGAACCGCCAGCGCTCGGCGCCGTTCTCCTCCTCCAGCGCGCGCACGATGCCGCTCCAATCCGCCACCACGACGACTCCCTCCGAGAGCACCGGGCTGGCCTCTACCAAAGCGTCGGCCACGGCCGCCTCGTCCCACCACAGGTCTCCGAGGCGGGGCGGCCCCTCGCCGCCGATGGCGGGATCAAAGCCAGCGTTGCGGCTATCCCTGTGGAAGGAGGGCCAGTCGCCCAGCGCGGCTGCCACCATCGGCAGGGCTAGCACGACAGCTAGCACGACAACGAGTGCCGCCGAGCAGAAGGCAAGGCTCCGCCTCGTGCCGCGCATCGCCTTGTCCTTGTCGACCGGCGCTTAAGGCCGGTGGGTCAACGGCGCGCTGGGGCCAGCCCCCCTGGGGGGAGTCTGGCCGCTTAGGGCGTCCGGGACCTGCTACCGCTGCGGGCGACCAC
>JBFJYU010000348.1:0-2985 GCA_041622435.1 Thermoplasmatota archaeon
ACCGAGTACTCCTTCGGACGCAGGAGGATCTGCTGGAGCATCGCGTCCGCGATCACGTCCTTGATCACGATGCCAGCGCCGGGCTTGCCCTCGGGGATGACGTGCCAGGGGCCGCCGTCGAGGGGGACCGCGCCGAAGAAGTCGGCTGCGACCTTGTAGCCCCAGTCCATGAAGCCGCCCTCGGTGAACTTCATGATGTTGCCCTTGTGGACCAGGGTCACGCTGGGCAAGTTGTGCTGGATGGCGTAGCTGATGGCCGAGTGGACCAGGCGCTCGGTGCCGAGGTAGCTGACTGGCTTGATGCCGAGGCCGACCTCGACGCCGATGTCGCGGTGGGGCATGCCGATGCCCTCCAACTGGGCTTGCCAGGCCTTCGCCTTCTCGTCGGTGCCGAAGCGGACCTTGGCCGCCTTTTCCGGGAATTCGGCTTCGAGGAACTTGAGGAGCTTGTCGGCTTCGTCGGAGCCGCCAACGAACTCGATGCCGGCGTAGATGTCCTCGGTGTTTTCGCGGAAGATCACCCAGTCGTGGCGCTCGGGGCCGTGGACGGGGCTGGGAACGCCTGCGTAATACTTGACGGGCCGGAGGCACACGTACAAGTCGAGGATCTGGCGCAGGGCCACGTTGAGGCTGCGGATGCCGCCGCCGACGGGCGTGGTGAGGGGGCCCTTGATGGCCACCTTGTACTGCCGGATGGCTTCCAGGGTGGCCTCGGGCAGCCACTCGCCGGCCTCGTTGAAGGCCTTCTCGCCGGCCAGGACTTCCATCCATTCGATGCGGCGCTTGCCGCCGTAGGCTTTCTCGACGGCGGCGTCCAAGACCATCTTGCTCGCGTGCCAGATGTCGGGGCCGGTGCCGTCGCCCTCAATGAACGGGATGATGGGGTTGTCGGGGACGACGCGCGTGCCGTCCTCGGCCACCGTGATGGTGGTGCCTCCCTCGGGAACCGTGTACGTCCAGGCCATAAGGATCATGGCGCGCTGAAGTGGGGGCATTTAAGAGGGTTGAGGTGGGCGTTTCCGGCGCGATCGGGGCGTCGTTTGGTAACCCTCAACAGGCGGGACGCGCTACGTGGGCCGTTGCGTTTACTGGTGTTGGTGGCACTTGTGGCCATCGTGGGTACGGCGACGGGGGTGGCGGCGCAGCCCGGCGGCGACCCGTCCCAAGGATCGGGACTGTGGCTGACGGTCGAGGCGTTGGGCGAGTCGGAGTATGGTCCCGACCGGTTTGTGCTGGCGCGCGCGGCGGGCGAGCCGGGCCGGGTGCCCCTGGGCCACACCGACACGCTGACCACGTGGGAGCACCGCCACCTGATCCATCAGGTCAAGGCGCCCTACTCGTACGTCGGCGCCGGGGAGTTTCGCGGCAAGATCGGCTGCCAAAGCGTCGCCACCAGCCACCCGGTGACCACGCTCGATTTGCGCTTCATGCTGTTCTACCACGGCCACCAGTGGGTCAGCACCGACCTCAAGATGGAGCTGGTGTGCGCGGCGGGCGACGTGGATTTCTCGATGCCGGTGGACTTGACGGGCGTCGCGCTGGCTGCGGGCGAGGAGCTGGAGGTGGCCCTCATGACGCCGATGCCGAACCCGATCGTCGCGGGGGTGAGCAACCTGTACCTGGCGGTCGGTGACGGGCCCGCGAACCTCGTGGCGCCCTGGACCAGCGACGCGCTCCTGCGGCCGCTGAGCCTGCACCGCGAGTGGGACGGCAGCACGCCGATGAGCGAGCGGCTGCTGTGGGCCACAGACGCCGATGCGGCAACCGTGATCCTGGAGGGAACGGCCGCCAAGGGCAAGATCGTGGTCAGCATCCTGGACCCGGCGACCGAGGATGTCATCGAGACGGTCGTGCTGGATCACGACAAACTGGCCGACGCTGCCCCCGCGCGGGCGTTTCGAACGGGCAAGATCCTCGACGCCGGCGACCGCACCCGTTGGCTCATTGACATTGATTACGGCCAGACCGACACGGCCAACGTGACGCTCGGCATCGAACCGCTCGTGGCACCGGAGGAGACCACGACGGTGCAACCGGTGACGGTGCGCCCGGAGCCGGCCGTGGCGCAGGAAGGCGTGGAGGATGTCCGATTCGACCCCGGTGAGGTGGCTGATGCCGATGCCCGGGCGACGCCGGGCCTTGGGCTGGCGGCCGCCGCGGCGGTCCTGGCGGGCACGGTGGCGGCGTTGTCGGCGCGGCGCCGATGAGGCTTCGACTGGCCCTGGGGGCGTGGTCCAACAAGCACTTCGATCACGGCTTGTACCCTCTCAGGACCCTGCACGCGGAGTATCTGCCCCGCTACGCGACGGTCTTCGATGCGGCCGAGGCGGACAACCTGTACCACCGGGAGCCGGAGCCGGGCGAGTTGGAGGCGTGGGCCCAGCAGACGCCGGAGGGCTTCGTCTTCATGCCCAAGCTGCACAAATCTGCCGTGCTTGCGGCGCCGGATGGCGGTCTGCCGGAGGCGCGGCTGGCCCTGGAGCGCCTGGCGCCGCTGCGGGCGGGCCGCCGGCTGGGGCCGGTTTTGGCCCAGTTCCCTGCGCGCTTCGAGTTTTCGGACGCAGGCGCCGCGTGGCTGCGGGAGTTGCTGGACTTGGCGCCCGCCGGGGGGATGGCCGTGGAGTTGCGTCACGCATCGTGGTGGCGCCCTGAGGTGCGGGCCCTCCTGGAGGATCGCCGGGCGCCTTTGGTTTGGTCCACGTTCCCCAAGGCGTTTGCGCCCGATTGGGTCACGGGCGATGTCGGGTACGTCCGCTTCGTCGGCAAGCACACCGCCACCCGCGGCCGCTGGGTTCACCGGGAGGACCGGGTCGACGATCTGCTGGAGATCCGCGCCCGGCTGGTAGCGGAGCCGTGGGACGCGTGCTTTGTCGTGGTCACCAACCGCTGGGAAGGAAACGCAGTGGACTCCCTTCCGGGCGTGGCGGCGGCGCTTGGCGAGCACGAACTGGCCACGCGACTGCGGCGGCGGCCCGCGGAGCCCCT
>JBFJYU010000349.1:0-2984 GCA_041622435.1 Thermoplasmatota archaeon
AGCGGCGAATGGGTCGTCGTCACCGGCGCCGGCTACGGCACGGCCGTGTTCAACTTCGACGACCCCACTAACCCCACGCTGCTGGGCCTGTGGGAGGGCGACCGGGAGAACCGCTTCGCCGGCTGGCACCGCCAGTGGCCCCTGGAGAACACCGTCGACGGCCGCGCTTACATCGTCGTCGGCGGCGAGGAGTGCGGCAACGGCCACTCCCTGCCCTACCAGGTCCTCGACTGGACCGACCCCATCGACATGCAGATGACCGGCACCTGGTGGATCCCCGGCAAACCCGCCAACCCCGACTACGCGGAGCCGCACCTGTGCGAAATGAACAGCCACGAGTTTGAGGTGTGGGACGGCTACGTCGCGACGGGCAACTACCACGCCGGCATCTGGCTATTCGACGTCGGCAGCCCCGAGCGCGCAGCGGAGCCCGCAACCCTCGGCTACTACCTGCCCTCGGAGATCCCCCAGGAGCACGGCGGTACCGTCAACGCGCCGTTCGTGTGGGCACCCAACGTGTGGGGCGCCTACTTCGACGAGCGCGGCTACATCCTGGCCGCCGACTGGCACTCGGGGCTGTACGTGCTGAGCTTCGACGCGACGAACCTCGTGTAAGGCCGCGGTTCTCTTCCTTTCCTCTCGCTTCTACGCTGATCTGTTGGAGCAGCGGAGCGTTTGTCGGAATCATCGGGGTAAAGGGAGAAGGAGTGAGGGGGCCTAGTCGAGCGAGGCGAGGTCCACCGGAAGCGTCGGCGTTCCGGGGCCCTGCACCATCACGCTAAGCGGCGTGCTGCCCACGTAGGCGAACGGATTGTCGCTGCCGGTGTAGAGGACGAAGTAGGCGCGCCCATCCGGTCCAACCGAGGCACCCTGAACGTGGGCGGACGGCGCCGGGCCTTCGTCCACGATCAGGGTTGCTTCGCGCACTTCCGGCGCGCCGTTGGCGCCCAAGAAGATGTGGGCTGCGTACCAGTCGGTTCCCGAGTCGCCTTCTTGGGCCCACGTGAGCAAGGCGCCCTCACCGTTCTTGTTCCCATCCAGGTACATGGACGTGGCCACGCTGCCGAGGCGCACCGTCAAGTCCGTGAAGGTGACACCATCGGTGCTGACGGCGAGCTTGAGTTGGCCATCGACGGGCACTCGGCGCTCCCGCATCCCAAACTCGGTTTCGACCTCTTCGATCTCGTACGTGTTGTTGCGGATTCCAACGAACATGGTGCCGGCCGCATCGAAAACAGCTTGGCCGTAATTCGACGTGCCAGGCCCGGCACTGGTCACGTTGAACACGGTGATCTCGTCGAGATCGAAGATGTCGTGAGCGTAGCCGGTAATCAGGCGAAGCTCGGTGGCGTGGATGTTGGGGACGGCGAAGAAGTGGTCGTCACGGATGTCCGGGATGCCGGGGATGTAGCTGCCAGGCTCGCTCGCGCACACGTTCCACCGAGGACCCGTGACCGGGTTGCCCGGCGCGCCCACCGGCGATTCCATAGGCACATCCATGACTCCCAACTGGACGATGCTGCTGCCAGGGTTGCTGATCATTAGCAACGTGCCGTTGGCGTAAGCGGCCCAGGGGCGGTCATTGAGACTTTGGGCGGCGGCGCAGTCGGTGGTTGCCGTCGCGGTGCGGTCGTAGGCGTTGGGGTTGTAGTAGGCATGGCGCCCGCCGTCGTCCGCCCATGCGTTGACCGGGAAGGTTGCCGCCGTGATGTCGACGCCGTACAGCCAACCATCATCGCCGGCGACGACGAAGATTTCGTCGGTAACCGGCGGGGTGGCACCGGGCAAGGGCTCCGGCATCGTCAGCGTGCTCGTGAAGGGCAACTGGGCCCACGTGGCGCCGTCATCCCTCGAGAAGAAAACGGGAGCGCCTGTTGTGTCCACGCCGGCAGTGTGGCCGGTGACGTAGATCACGCCCGTGTCGCTGACCTCCATGGTCGGCTCGTAGAGATCGGCCGCGAACCCGACGGCCGCAGTCACGACGCTCTGCGTGAAGTTCAACACGCCGTCGATTGGCAGGGCCAGGTAGGGCAACTCGGGATCGAGGGCGGCCGCGTCGGCGCTGTCGCCGGACTCAAGGCAACCGGCCATGGCCAGGCTGACGAAAGTCGCGGCGACCAGGAGATTTCTGGAGGAAGCAGTCATCGGCCGCGGCTCGTGGTGAACGTAGAAAGCTGTTGCCCACAATCCCGGCGGCATGGCCGCCGTGACCCGGCCCCCGGGTCGCGTGGTGCCGCCTGGGCATGACGAAGCGTCTCAGCGGGGCCTGCCGCGCGTATCGCTACCTTGGACGGCGGACCTCCGGCTTGGCCACCTCACGCGAACACGACTTGCGTGGGCACCCCGGTCCCCTGCGCCGGCTCCGTGTCGTACCAATAAGTACGCTCGCCCAGCGACGATGGGACGTGGAAGGTCACCTGGCCGATGAAGGGCGTGTCGCCCTGCGGGAGTGACGCGGCGGCGACACGGACCAGCAAGGTGGACGATCCGTCATGGGCCTGGACCACATCGTCCACGGCACCGATGTTGCCGATGGCGTACACGGGGTCGCAGGCGTCCTGGCAGGTGGCCGCGTCGGGCCGGATTTCGAGCCGCCAGTCTTCGATCGCCATGCCGTCGCCGTCGGGTTCAATGCCGGTCACGCGGAACAGGTAGTGTCCGGCGATGGGCTCGGCGAGCGTCACCGGCCCTGTTTCGGTGCCGTTGACCTGGATGGTAACCTGCGCCTGTTCGGCGGCCGCAGGCGGTTCCGGCGGGGACACGTGCCAGCCGCCAAGGTCCTCAACGGCGGCGACGAGCGCGCCCGGCGAGGGGTCGGCTGGACCGTCCAGGAAACAGGCCGCCATGAAGGTCGGGCTGGCTTCGAGCGCCAGCGTGGGCGCGTCGCCCAGGTCGGAGAACAGGTCGCTGCAGTTGCGCCGCGATTCGTTCAGGTCCTCCATGACGGCGACGGTGCCGCTCGTTTCGTACGTGGCACCGCCCCA
>JBFJYU010000350.1:0-2962 GCA_041622435.1 Thermoplasmatota archaeon
CGCCGCGGCTCTCGTCGACGGCCACGAGGCCTTCGACTAGGCGCTTGACGGTCTGGATGCCGGGGCTCTTGCGGCGGCCGGATTCGTAATCGCTGATGACGCTCGGGTTGATGCCGAGGAAGTCCGCCAGTTGGGATTGGCTGACCTCGAAGGTCTCCCGCCACTTGCGGATCGTCTGGCCGGCGTGCTCGGAAAGCGCGACTTCGCCGGCCATCTTCTCCAACAGGAGTTTCTTCACACATCCCCCATGCCGGGCCCCGGTTTAAGAGATTCGTCGCTCCGCGATAGGCACATCGTCAAAGTGCGAATGGATGTGGCCGTTCTATCCAGCCGGGCCGTACAACCCCGCTGCGCCGCCGCCACGCCGCGATGTCGCGGCCCGCCCCGCCCACAATGGAGAACGTTTAGCGCAGCGACGCGTTGGGGCGCCCATGTCGTTGACCGCGCCGCAGGAGGACTCGTCCGAACGCGACCTTCGAGCCGTTCTCCAGGATCTCGCCGACGAGGTGGCCCTGCCCGCGCGCACCCTGGCCCACGCGTGGACGGCCGCCGGTGGCGCCATCCAGGTCGGCCACTACACGATCCGCCTGCTGGCCCCTGGCTCCGGTGGGGACGCGCCCCTGACCGCGGGCTTCATCCACTTCGCGCACGAGGGCCCGCGGGGCCCCGCCCTGGAGTTGTGCCGCGCGCGCATGGTCGGCCACGGGGTTGAACAAGCCGACTGGGTCCACTGGGCCAGCGAGCTCCTGGAACTGCAGCCACGCGGCTTCGACCCGGCAGCCAAGTACCCCCGCATCGCCCTGGAGCCGGTCCTGCCCCCGTCGGAGATGGTGTTGCTCGTGGGAGGCCTGCGGGACCTGGCACGCATGCTCCACGCGCCGTAGCACCTGGCCCTCTATCCCCCCGATCCCCCCGGACCCCCGGCGCACCAGGCCCCGTGCGGCCGTGGGCTCGGCCAACCAAGGCGCCCCGGTGATTGGCGCACGGGCGTGTGACCGATGGCCCTAAGCCAACGTCGACTCCATGCTGGTTGTGGAGTGGCCCCAGGACCTGGCCGACCGGCGCTTCGACCTGCTCGTCGTCGGCGGCGGAATCAACGGCGCCGGCATTGCGCGCGACGCCGCCCTGCGCGGACTCGATGTCCTCTTGGTGGACGCCAACGACTGGGGCTGGGCCACGAGTTCCAAGAGCAGCATGCTGGCCCACGGCGGCCTACGCTACCTTGAGATGTTCGAGTTCGGGCTCGTCCACGAGGCCCTCCAGGACCGCGAACGGATGCTGCGCCAGGCTCCCCACCTGGTGCGGCCCCTGAAGTTCCTGTACCCGATCTACCCGCACGTGGCCGCCCGGCGGACCGTCCGCGTGGGGCTGTGGCTGTACGATCTCCTGAGCCACGGCAAGTCGCTGCCCAAGCGCCGCTATTACAAGCGTGAGGAGACCCTGCGCCTGGCGCCCGGGCTAAACCCTGATGGCCTGCGCGGCGGGGCCACCTATTACGACGGCCAGATCCGCTCCGTCGAACGCATGATCGCCGAGATGGTGTGGGACGCCAAGAGCCACGGCGCCGTCTGCCTGAACCACACCCGCGTGGCGGAACTGACCATCGAGGCCAACCGCACGCCGGAAGAGGACCTGGTGGGAACGCCCCACCGCCGCTGCACCGGAGCCATCCTCGAAAACGGCGCCGGCCACCGCGTGCGGATCCACGCGCGCACCACGATCAACGCCGCGGGCACCTGGATCGACGATGTCCTCGGCACGCTCGCGGAGGACCGGCCTGCCAAGGTGCGCAAAACCAAGGGCATCCACGTCGTCGTGCCGCGCTTCTGTGAGGTCGCCCTTATCGTCAAGGCCGCCCGCGACGGCCGCACTTTCTTCATTCTGCCCTGGGAGCAGCACTGCATCATCGGCACCACGGACACCGACTACCACGCCGATGCCGGCGACGCGGTCGCACGGCCCGACGAGGTGGACTACCTGCTCGACGAGGCGCGGCGGTACTTCCCCGACGCCCCGCTCGACCTGGCCGATGTGCGCTACACGTACGCCGGTGTGCGCGCCCTCGTCAACCAAGAGGGCCTGACCGAATCCAACGTGACGCGCCGCCACATCCTGTACGACCACGCCAAGCGCGATGGCGTACGGGGGCTCGCCAGCGTCCAGGGCGGCAAGATCACCACGTACCGCAGCCTCGCCGAGGAGGCCGTCACACAGGTGTGCCTCGCCCACGGGCGCAAGGGACTTGCCAAGCTGCGCCCGACGCGCTCCGGCACGCTGCCCGGCGGGCCGCTCATGGACTGGGCCGGTTACCGCGCTGACGCCATCCGGGTCGCCACCAGCGACGTCGGACTCACCCAGGCCAGCGCCGAGCACCTGGTTGACACGTACGGTGCCCGCTGGCGACACGTCATCGAGATCGAAGACACGCCCGAGGGGCGGCAACAGGTCACGCGCAGGCTGCCCCACATCTGGTGCGAGGTCGCCTACGCCGTGCTGGAGGAGGACGCGCGCACGGTCGGCGACGTGATGCTGCGCCGCACCAACATGGGGCTGGCCGCCGACGGCAACCCGCGCGCCGCCAACCGCGTCGCCCGCCGCATGGCGGAGTACCTAGGCTGGGACGAGGCGCGCGTCGCAGCTGAACTGGAGGCCTACCGGCACGAGTCGCGGGTCTTCCACATCCACGACCGGCCGACGCCCGTATCCGGTTCGGGCGCCGCCAAGACGCCGTTGCCGCCGGCCACAACGGAAGCCGCCGACCCGGCGGCCGTCGGGGTGGCGCGCCGCCCACGACCGGGCGGCCTTGCCTAGCCGCCTGATTGCCCAGCGGCGCCCCCGGAACACAACATAATCGCCTGCGGAAGGATTTTACCGCTCCCAGCGGTTCATTTTGTTGGTTGCTTGGCCGCTTCCCGCCTGGTCGGTGAGGAAGCCGTTGGTTGGTTTCTGGCGCTTCATGGAG
>JBFJYU010000351.1:0-2937 GCA_041622435.1 Thermoplasmatota archaeon
CCCGGCCGCCATCCAGGCGTCGCGCTCCTCAGGAGCCAGCTCGCACACCTGCCGGTTGTGGAAGCGACCGAAGAACTCGCTGGGCTCCGTCGTCACAATGGCGACGCACAGGCGCGGCTCCCCCTGCACCTTGCGCATGCCGGACAATCCCGGCATCACCATGGGGTGCCCATCGACGCGCCGGAACCAGTACGCCAGCTTCTCGTCGCCCTTGACCATCTCGTACACGCCCGTGGCCGCCACCAGGCACGGGGTCTTGCCGAGGAGGCTCGACCACATGCGGCTGGAGGTGAGCCGGTCGTCGCGGGCGTTGCCGATGGGGCGGCCGGCGCCGACGGGGAACCCCCAGCGGGCGCGGACGATCTTGCGGCCGTCGTCGTCGTTGACGGCCACGGGCAACGTCGTGGTCAAGCGCACGACCGGATGGGGAATCCATTCGCCCTCGTAGTCCCAGCGCGGCGCCTGGAAGGCGTCCTGGAGTTCCATGTCGCTGGCGGTCAGCCCGATGAGCCCGGCCACGGGGCGTCAACAGGGCCGATCAAAAGAAGCAACCGGGACGCTAGCGGAAGCGGCCGGCGCAGTAGGGATGGAGTAAGGTGGAGGGGGAGGAGGTCAAGAGAGGTTGGTGGTTGGGTTCGTCGTGAGTCCCGTCAGGCGCTGCCGTCGCCCTCGCCGGGTTCGCCGTCGCCGGGGCCACCAGGGCCGCCGGGGCCGCCGGGGCCACCGTGGCGGTGGAAGGGCGGCCGGGGACCATTCTCCTGAATGTACTCGCGGCGCTCGTCGCAGAACTCCTGGTCGTGCTCTTCGAGGCAGCGCTCGTACATCTCGGCCGCCCGCTCTTCACGCAGGGCCTCGAGTTGCTCCTTGCACTCGCCCACTGTAATGTTCAGGTCACAGACCTCCCAGATCGGGGGAGGGCCGGGGCGATGCTTTCCAAAGACGCCTGCGAGGGGGCTGTCTTCGTCCTGGGCTGCCTGCACGGCCAGGGCGCCGCCGCCGATCAGGGCGACGGCCGCGAGGGCCGCGATCCACTTGGTTCGGTTTCGCATGTTGCTCACCAATTCCATCATGGCGCCTGATCAGGTTATGCCGTGCGCACAACGCGTCCGAACCAATCGTTCGGAAGCCGCTTAAGGCTGCGCTGCCCCTGGCTGGCCCCGGTGTTGCCGCCAGGCCCCCTTGTCGTCCTGCTGTTCCAGGTAGCAACGGTGTCGACGGCCCTGTTGGGCGTCGCGCGGCTAGCGCACCTGTACCGGCTGGCCGCCGACCGTCGCGTGGCGCGCTTGGCCCTCTTCTTCGGCCTGTTTGCCGCAGCCGTGGCCGTTCAGGTCTTCGTCACATGGTCCTTCGTGATGGAAGGGCGCCCGCCGCCAGGCGGGCCGCGGGCCCGGCCGCCCGTCTGGACGGCCTTCGCCCACCACGCACTCATGCTGGCCGCACTGTCGGTGGCAGTGCGCGCCTACGGTGGACTCGGCCGCCACAAGGAGGTGGCCGCCGCGGCGCTGGGGCCCATGCTGTTTGGCCGAGCCGGCCTGCTGCGCATGGCGGAAGCCGGCATCGCCCTGTACATCGCCGTGCGTGCGCTCCTGAACTACCGCCAGCGGCGCAACCCGGGCTCGCTGGCCGTCGCCGCCGGATTCGCCCTGTTCTTCCTGGCGCACCTGAGCTTCTGGATCTTCCAGCCGCAGCGGGGCCCTCGGCCGTACTGGGCCGAGTTGCTGACACTGCTGGCCATCATCCTCCTCGTGAGTCGCATCCCGGGGAGGCGGAGCTGATTGCCCGCCGCCTACCGGAGCCCGTCGCGCCTGGTGCTGGACGTCCTGCGCGCCGTCCACCGGGAGGGCCGCGCCCAGATCACCCGGCTGCAGATGCTCGCCAACCTTCCCCACACGCGACTACGCGGCCACCTGGATGACCTGACGGCCAAGGGGTGGCTGGAGGAATTGGAGGACGACGGCCGGCGCGCGTGGCGGCTGACGCCCAAGGGCCGGGATGTCCTGCACGAACTGGAGCGCATGGAGGAAGCCATGCAGGACTTCGGACTGGCGCTCTAGCCGGCAGCGGCCAGCCCTGGGCGCGGGCCCGGTCGCGAGACCTAACGGCGCACCCGGCGCTGGGCGGCGGCGCGCTCCTGGCCGGAAATCACGCGCGCTGCGGCGCGGCTGCGGAAGCCGGCATCCAGCAGGAGCGGCACGATCGTCAGCAGCGCGAAGATCGCGACGGCGGAGAACTCGGGGCTCCCGAATCCAAGCCAGGCACCGAAAGCCAAGGCGAGAACGATCTCCAGGATCGCAATGCGCGCCTCATTGCGGCTGGTCTCGACGAGGATTTCCGCGTGAACGGCGGGCTCCAACTCGGACTCCGTGTAACTGAAGATGCCGCCGAAGGCGTTGCCGGCCACGCTGTTGCGACGACGCGCGGGAGGAAAGGATTTCGGCGGGGGATCGGGCGTCGCGCCGCTGGCTCCCCGCGAGCCCCGCAAGGATGCTGCGCCGACGGCCGACTCGGACCCGCCGACGCGGTCATCTTCGGCGACCACTGGGGACTACCGGGCTAGACGCCCAACGACAACCCCTAAGCGCCCGCGCCAGCGTCCCACGCCGTGGCCCGTCCCACGTACCTGTGGTTCATCCGGCATGGCGAGGTGGAAGCCGACTACGTCGGCACGTTCGTCGGCCGCCTCGACGTCGGCCTCTCCGACATGGGCCGCCACCAGGCCGAGGCGGTCGCCACGTACCTGGAGGCCGCGCCGTTCGACGCCGTTTTGACCAGCCCCCGGACGCGGGCCCGGCAAACGGCGGCGCCGCTGGCCAACCACCTGAACCTGGACCCGGTCGTGCGCCAGGGCTTCGCCGAAATGGACTTTGGCCGCTGGGAGGGCCTCCACTGGCCGCAGATCCAGGCCCTTGACGAGGCCTACGCCGAGCGCTGGGCGGC
>JBFJYU010000352.1:0-2934 GCA_041622435.1 Thermoplasmatota archaeon
GCAGGGCGTTGACGTACCTTTCACCGTGGAGATTCGCGTTTGGCCCCCAACAGCCCCCGCCGTGGACACGGCCGTCCAGGCGCGCTTTGCTGACCCCGTTCTCGTGGGCACGGGCGCCGATTCGGAGACCTCGCTGACCATCGCCCCGGACGGGACGATGCTGGCTTGCACCCACGGCGCGTTCCGGGTGCCGTCGCCGCTGTGGGCGAGTGAGGACGCCGGCGCGACGTGGGAGCCCATCACGGTCGGGACCAACCCGGTGCCCAGTGGCGACTGCGACGTGGCCATCGCCGACGACGGCGTCTGGTACGTCGTCTACAACACCATCGCGTCAGCGACGATCGCCAGCTCCGCGGACCGGGGCCAAACCTGGCAGGTGCAACCCGTTGCCGCCTACCCTTTCACCGGCGCCGTCGATCGTCCCTGGATCCTGGCTGACGGCAACGACATCACGATGACCTACGCCAACGCGGCGGCCACGGCGCCGGCGGTACACTACTTCACTCGCTCGACGGACCGTGGACTGACGTGGCCGGTCCACACGGTCACGGGCCACGTGGAGGGGCCGGATCGGGTTCAGAAGGTTCCCGGCCACTTCATCAGTTGGGACGATGGGCAAGAACTCGTCGAGCCCGTCATGAGCTACGCCAGCGCCTTGGGCGTCCAGCTGGCCGGGGCATCGCTCGTGCTGCACCGATCCCACGACGCCGGCCTCACGTGGAGCCCGGTGCATGTTGCAGGCCCCTTCGACGCGCCGCTGATGTTCCCGGGCGTCGCTCGCACAGATGACGGAACCCTGTACGCCAGTTATGCGCGGGGCACGCTGGAGAACGCCACCGTCGAGGTGGTGTGGTCGCTGGACGACGGCGCCAGTTGGTCCGAGCCCGTGGAAGTGGCCCAGAACGTGGCCAGCCGGGCCGTGTTGGCGCCCTTCATGGATGCACGGCCAGGCGGCGGCGTGACGCTGGCATGGCTACAGATCGACGGCGCGCCGGACAGCATGCCGGGAACCCGGCTCTGGGTGGCCCGGGTTGATGCCCACGCAGCCGAGCCGCTGGTGTTCTCGGGCGGCATCACCGAGCCCTACGGCGATTTCTTCGTGTACGAATACATCATGGTGCGCCACGACGCCGACGGCCGCGCCCACGTTCTGTACGTCGAGCGCGGTGAGGAGTGCGGCGGTGCGCCGGGTGCCACGCGGCAGAACCAGTGCATGTGGCTGGCCAGCGAGGCGCCGGCGCTGGCGCCGGCGCCAGACGCCGGGGTCTAGGGGGCAAACGCCTTGGCCGCCGTCGCCGTCCGGCCGTCCGTGCAAGCGGTCGTGGTGGGGGGTGGGCTCGCCGGAACCATCACGGCGCTGAACCTGCAGGCGGCGGGCGTCGAGGACATCCGGGTGCTCGAACGTCAGCCCAAGATCGGCACGACGGCGTGCGGCGAGGGCTTGTCCGCGGCGACCCTGGAGCGGCTGGGCCCGATCTTCGACGCGCAGCCCTACATCGATCGGACGTTTCGGGGGGCTCGCTGGGCGTTCCCGGGGACCCGGGTCACGATCCATTGGCGGTGCCACACGATGGCGCGCGAGGAATGGATTCCGGCCATGGCCGACGCCGTCGGCGACCGCGGCGGCACTGTCGAAACCGGCGTCAAGATCACGGCGGCAGACCTCGCGGAGCTGGAGGCCGACGTCATCATTGGCGCTGACGGGCCGGGCAGCCAGGTTCGCCGCCGCATGGGCGCCGACGTCAAGACCCGGCTGGGACTGCAACTTCGCGTCGCGACGGCCCACGACACCCCCTGGCTGGAATTCGTGACCGACAAGCGCTTCAGCCAGGAGTACGCTTGGTGGTTCCCCCGCTCCGACACTCACAACGTCGGCTTGCTGGCCGAGGGAGATGGTCGGGACTGGGACCGGCTGGAGGCGTTTCTGGAGCACTTGGGCCTGGAGGGCCGGATCGTGCGCCGGGAGAGCTACCCGATCGCGTACGGCGGCACCCGATTCGTCAGCCGCGACGGACGCTACGCGCTCATTGGGGATGCGGCGGGGCTCACCAACCCGGTGACGAAGGGCGGCATGGCGGCCATCATCCACGCGGCGCCGCTCCTGGCCCGGGCGGCGGCTGCCGGCAGACTCACGGATTACCAGCGTGACTTGTCCCGGCATCCCCTGACCCACGGGTGTTTCGAACGTTCGCTGCGCCGCCTGCGGCGATGGGACAACGACCGCATCGCGTCCGTGCTGCGCCCCGCGCCGTCTGAATTGATCGTGGGTGGGCCGGACCGTTCCCGCATGGTTCGCGTCGGCGCCCGCGTGGTGGCCAGGCGGCCCTGGCTCGCCGCGTCCGCCAAGACATTCTACGATGCGGGGCGGCTCAGCCTTCGGTACTCGTGGTAGCTGGCTCACCCACGGCGCTGGCGGATGATCGCGAACGCTCCGGCGGCCAGCAGCGCCCCAGCCAGGACGGCCACCCCCGGACCGGGGATTTGGCTGTCGGGCTCCTTGGCGCCCTCAACCCCGCCCGCAGGCAGCCATAACTCCGTGTCCGGCTGGTGCTCGTTCCAGGCGAACCAGTACAGAACCAGGCCCTCGACGGGGTCCAGCCGGGTTCCGTTGGCCGACATGGCGCTGGCCAGGTCCCAGACGGCGCCCGTTTCATCGAGCCACACGCCGTCCGTGTCCGTGAAACTGCGCCCGCCGGCCGAGTACGCCTGTGCGTCGCCGGCGCCAGAAGCAACGACCACCAGATCGCGGGCCGGATCGACGACAACGCCGCCCAGCGCGAAGAGGGGGTAGGCCACCGTCGAGCCGTCGTGTGACACGCCCAGCACCAACTCCTTCGGGTGCAGGCCAGCGATGTCGCAGGTGTTCTCGCCCGAGATGCCGAGGCGGCAGGAGTCGCCGTAGCCCGCGTACGCGGTGCGCGCGTAGGCCGCGGC
>JBFJYU010000353.1:0-2923 GCA_041622435.1 Thermoplasmatota archaeon
AGCGGAGCCGTGGGACGCGTGCTTTGTCGTGGTCACCAACCGCTGGGAAGGAAACGCAGTGGACTCCCTTCCGGGCGTGGCGGCGGCGCTTGGCGAGCACGAACTGGCCACGCGACTGCGGCGGCGGCCCGCGGAGCCCCTCTTCCCGGCGCCTCCCTGAAGAGTCAAGAACGGGGCCGGGCCTTGCCAACCGTGCGCCGGATTCCCACGTTTTTCTACGGCTCGTACATGGACCCGGAGGTCCTTCGCCGCTACGGAGCCCACCCGGGCGCGGGCCGCCGCGCGACGGTGCAGGGATGGCGCATCGGTTTCACGCCCTACGCCAACCTGATCCAGGATCCGGACGGTTCGGCGACGGGCATTGTGTACGACTTGCCAAACAAGGAATTGGATCTGTTGTACGGCCCGAAGGGGTTCGTGACGACGTACCAGCCGCTGCCGGTGCTGGTGGATGCCGAGGACGGCTCGCTGGCAGCGCTGACCTTCATCGAGGATGCGTCCGAGCGCGCCCCCGATCCGGCGTACGTCGAGAATTACCTCGCCGTTTGCCGGCGCGTAGGGCTGCCGCGTGCTGTCGTTGAGGCCGTGGCGCGCCAGGCGGGCCGTGGCTCCGCCGGGCAGTAGACCCCCGCGCGCCGCCTGCCGTGGCGGCGCCCAGCCTACCGGCGGCGTCGCAGGGCGACCAGCGCACCGGCCAAGACAACCAGGGTCGCCACGGAGAGCCCGGGCGCGTCCTTGACCACGTCCGCCGCCGGCGCCGCCCCGTCGTCGTCGTGCTCGGCCTCGGTGTCCACCTCGACGAACAACCGGATCAGGCCGCGAATCGTCGGGTCCTGCTGGTCTTCGGCGCTGAGCACCAAGTCCACCAGGTCCCCGTCCCGGGCGTCGCCTGGAACCTGCACGGCAACCTGGATCGACGCGGTTCCCTCCGGCGTCATCTTCAAACGGCCGCTGCCCACGACGCTGGCCCACTCGGAGCGGGCGCCGGACAAACTGAGCTTGTAGGTGGCGCCCTGGTCGCGCGCGTTCTCCACCTCGACGTCGAAGATGGCCGTCGAGCCGGGGTTGAGGAGCCGCTGCTGGGCCCCGGCCGCGCGGAGAATCGGGCCGTCCAGGGAGTCGAACACGTCGTCCACGGGGTCGTGGTACTCCAGCAGTGGCAGGACCGCGCTTCCGCCGGGCTCCAGGTAGGGGGCGTCGGCCGTCGTGAACGTGCGCGCCTGCCGCATGCTGAGGCGCAACTCCAGAACCATGTTGTTGGCGGGGTCGTAAGGGATGTAGTCCGCTTCTGGCTGGGGGGTCAGGGTCGCCGTGAACTCATGCACGGCGCCGGCGGACACGTCCACGGGCGCGTCGGTGGTGAGGTTGGCCAGCACCGTCAACGTGCGGTCGCCGTAGGGGAAGTTGTTGAAGTTCTCGTCCTCGCTGGGGGCCCCGAGGAGAACCAGGCGGCCCTGCAACTGAGCACCCGTGAGGCCGGCGCCGGCCTTGATGGGGGCGACCACGGAGCCAAGACGGTCCATGTCGAAGTCGAGCCCCATGAGCAGTCCGGGGTCCAAATCGAGGAACCAGCGGGATTGCCCGACGGGTTCAGGATCGAATGAGGTTCCCCAGTTGAGCCCACTGATCGCTACGCGCGCGTCGTTCTCGTCGTCCTCGCGGGCGTTCATGTAGACGGCGCCGTCGTTGCCGGGGAAGACCTGCCCGAGGGTGGTCTGGAAGAGGTCCTCGGACGCGCGGCTGTGGAACCAGATCTGGCTGTGGTGGCCGGCCGGCTGTGGGATTTCGTTGAAGATCACCCCGATTTCGAGGCGTCCCACGGACGATCGGTCGTTCGCGCTGGTCATGTGCACGTGGAACGTTTGTTCGGCGCCGTGCAGGTGCCTGAACGGTGTGCTCACGAGGACCGGGATGTCGCGCGATTGGCCGGCGTCCAGTTCGACGGCGCTCACGGGCAGCAGCACCGACCATGTCGACGGGGCGCCCATGGCTTCGAGTTCGAAGAGTTCGGTTTTGTCGCCGACGTTGGTGGCGGTGATGCTGTAGATGAACGTGGTGGCTTCGCCGTTGCTGGCTCGCATGGGTCGGTCGGTGGAGAGGCGGGCGCTGCCCGTCTGGGCCAGGCCCACTTGGACCGGGATGGGCGCTCCCGTGCCCGAGTCGGGCATGCGGTCGCCGATGATGACCGGGAAGTCCACGCGTGCGGGGTCTTCGGTGAGGCTAAAGTAGACGCCGCTGACGGCCGCCATGGATGTGGCCACGGCATCGCTCAGGGAACGGCCCAGGAAGGGTTTGGCGCCGCTGGCGTCGCGTAGGTCGCTGCGGGGAACGCGCTGGATGAACACGTCGTTTTCCTCGTCCTGGATGGGTCCGTCGGGTCCGGATCGGATCCACACCTGGCTCCAGTCCTCGGAGTCGACGGGGCGCGAGTACAGACTGCTCCAGACGTAGTCGGCCGGGATGCAGAAGAAGCAGCGCTCGATGTTGAGCCGGAACGCCTGGTCGTGGTGGGTGAAGTCCACACTGACTTGGCCGCCGTCGCTCCACGCCTGCTCGGTTGGCGAGCTGGTGTCGGCGACCCCGACGATGAAGGTGAAGGCGTCCCGGTCCTCCTGGACGGTGAGGCTCACCAGGTCCAGGAAGGCATAATGATCGCCTGGGACGGCTTGGCTTGAGCCTTATGCTTCGGCGGTCACATCGCCGGTGCTGTCTTCGAGGGCCGTGATGGGCGGTGCTCCCTGGGCGGTGCTCGCAATCGGCGTGAGAAGAAGCACATCGAGGATGGCGATGGTGCGAAGCATGGCCAGAAGCCCCTCGCACGACTGGTTAAGGTTTGTCGCGGGGGCGCCGAAGCTGGCAGGAAGAGGTGGGTCGATGGTGGGGTTGGCGGCTGGCGTTGATTGGCGCGATCCTTCGGCGCGCC
>JBFJYU010000354.1:0-2920 GCA_041622435.1 Thermoplasmatota archaeon
AGCGGCGGGGGCACGGGGCCGAGGCGGATCGCGCCATGGCGGCACCGCCCCAACCCACCACAGTGATGCGGGCTTACGCCGTCCACGGTTTGTGGTCGTCACCCGACGCGCGGTCCTGGCGTTCATGCTCGTCGCGGGCCCCCTGGTTCTGATATCCTATGTCGTTGGATTTGCGCGGGCCGCGCGGCCGGAGGACTTGTGGGGCGGCGTGACGCCTGCCATGCAGGCCGCGATTGTACCGGTGATGCTGGCGGCGGCGGCGGGCTTCATGGCGTGGGCTTGGATCCTGGTCGTTCGTGGGAGCGACGAGTCGCTTGGCGCCCTGCATTGGCCGTGGGCGAGCCCGGATGGACGCGGCGGCGCCCGGGTCCTGGCGGGGCTTGGGTTGTTCCTGCTGCCGTCGGTGTTCTGGCTTGAGGCGACGCTGATGCATTTGCGCAACCCGCAACCGTGGACGCCGCCATTGATTGTTGCAATCCTGTTTCTGGTCGCCTTGGGCAATGCGATGCTCTTGCTGTTGGCCTTCGGCGCCTACCGGGATGGGGTGCCCCGGGCGCGCTGGGCCTTTGTCGGCCTGATTGCGATGGCGGTCCAAGTGACCATTAACGACCTCGTGATATGGGTGCTGCTCTTTCCGTGGTGACGGGGCCCGGTGCAGGGCTGGCCGTGATCAGGGCCGGATGGGGGAGAGGACGAGGAGGGGGAGGATCGGGGTGGTCTACCCGACGAGCTCGCGTTGAACGGCTTCGATGGCGCTATCTGCCGCGGACCCAGCGCCGGCGAGGGCGGCGCCCGCGACTGTGTTGGCGGCGGTCACGGCGCCGCTGGCCTCTGACTGGGCCAGACCAATGGCGCTGCGGGCAGCCGTGCTGCCGTCCTCAATGGCGCCGCCGGCTGTGGTCGTGCCATCGTCCACGGCTCCCTGAAGCGTCAAGAGCACAAACTGCGCGAGCGCTTGGGCCGCTGCCAGGGCAACGTGTGCGGCTGCGTCGGCCTGGCGGACGAGAGCGTCGGCTGCGCCGCTGGCGTCGTTGACCGCCTGTCTGGCGGAGGTTGCGGCGTCGCTGAGGGCCGCCTGCGCGGCGGCGAAGGCGTCAGCGAGGGCCGCTTGGGCGGCGTCGATTGCGGCGGACAGGGCGTCCTGGGCGACGTTGATGGCGGCGCGTGCCTCGTCGACGAGGGCCCCGATCAGGGCAATCAACGCGTCTGCTAGCAATTGGGTGCAACGCTGCAACTGAGCCGAAACCGGCGTCGGCCCACACGGCTCCGGCCCGGCGGCTCCAACGCTGACTCCGGGGATGTTGGCGACACTGGCGACGGAACTGAGCGCTGCGGCCGCAGCCATGACAGCGTTGATGGCGCCTTGTTCGCCTAGGGTGATGCCCTCGGCGACGACATTGCTGGCGGCACCCTGGGCGGCCGGAACGCAGGCCATGGCGATCAGAATTCCGACGGACATCATCGTGGTTGTCTTCATGCATTTTCTCCTGTCATGGCTGTGGCCCGGCTGGCTGCCATGCGCCGATAGGGCGGCGGTGGGGTAGCCGGGGGAGCCGACGGACAAACACAATCCTTGGGCTACATAGAAATAAGGCTAGCCGACGGTTGCGGATGTAACCGTATCCGGGCTGACGAAACCAAAGCCGGCCCACGGACCTCGAGATGGCTTCACATGTCGGCGCCTGGTCAGGGCTTGACGCCATCGTTGGAGCCTGCCGTGTCCCATTTGGGCATGATCGGCCCCGCCCAGCCCGGCCGTGGCGGGGCCGTGCCGGGGCCGTGCCCGGACCGCGCCGCGGCGGAGCGCTTATGGAGGCACCATCGGTTGTCGCGGCGTCTGGTGCAAATCAGACAGGTGGTTTTCTTGAGAGCTCTTCTGTTGGTTGCCGTATTGATGCTTGCCAGTTTCGCCGCGTCCGTCCAGGTCGTCGGCCACGCCGAACGCCCCACCGAGTTCCCGTCTGGGAACGGCAGCGTGCCCGAGTACCGCACCGACGGTCCCGCCATCGTCGTCTGCAAGGATGACAGCCTCGAGCGCGTCCAGCACTACCCGTCGGCGAAGCTGCGCGAGATGGTCCACCTGTATGGCTTGTGTCAGGAGAAGGGCTTCGAGCACCTTCAGGACGCCGTGAACGCTGTGACCGAGCAGGGCACGCGCATCCTGATGATGCCGGGCCTCTACCATGAGGAGCCGTTCTCCGGCCCGGCCGAGGGGGCCTGCGCCCAGTACGAGGGCCAGAGCATCCTCAGTTACGACGAGCACTACGAGTGCCCCAACGTGCAAAACCTGGTCGCCATCCTGGGCGACTCGCCCGACGACGACGACGCGGCGTGTACGTGGGAGCCCCGCTGCCACTTGCAGATTGAGGGCGTCGGCCTGACGCCGGAGGAGACCATCCTCGACGCCAACTGGACCAAACTGAACGCACTGCGCGCCGACCGCGCCGACGGTATTTACCTGTACAATTTCCTCGTCCAGCGCACCGACTTCAACTCTGTGTACATCCTCGAAACCGACGGCTTCGTGATCGACACGCACATCACTCGCTGGAATTACGAGTACGGTTACCTGACCTTCGCGGTGGACCACGGTTTGTACATCAACTGCGAAAGCTACGGCAACGGCGACTCGGGCATCTACCCCGGCAGCGCCAGCGAACTCAATGGTGCTCGTCACAGCGTGGAAATCACTCAGTGTGACAGTCACCACAACGCCCTCGGGTATTCTGGCACGGCGGGCAATTCCGTGTACGTTCACAACAATAAATTCCACCACAACGCGGCGGGTATTGCGACGGACAGCCTGTTCCCGGACCATCCCGGCCTGCCGCAGGACTCGGGGCGTTTCGTGCAAAACGAGATTTACTCTAACAATGAGAATTACTTTGACAACTGGCTGCCCGGCGGCCCCTGCCACAAG
>JBFJYU010000355.1:0-2916 GCA_041622435.1 Thermoplasmatota archaeon
GGAGTACGAGTTCATCCCGCCGGACTTCGACGAGGACGCCTTCATCCACAAGGAAATGGTGTCGTTTCGCACCACGACCATCCTGTTCGCGTGGGGCATCGTGGCGGCTCTGCTGTCGTGGGGAGTCCTCGCGGCCATGGACGGCGCGCAGACCGGCTGGTACATCGGCCTGCTCATCTGCGGCGCGTTTGGCTACGCCCTAAAGTTCCTGTTCCCCCGCCTGGGCGCCGACATCAGCCACTTTGGCCGCAAGGAGTGGGTCGGCACGGGCTTCCTCTTCTTCTTCACGTGGCTCGCCTTGTTCATGATCCTGATCAACCCCCCGATCACGGATGTGGCGCCGCCCCAGGTGGAGGTCTTTGCCATGCCGCCGGTGCAGCAGGCTGGAACGCCCGCGCACCTGGATATCTTCGCGCTGGACAACGGCCGCATCGACTCCTTCACGTTCCTGGTCACTCGGGGGCCAACGGAGATTGCCACAGAGGCGGACCTCGAGTCGCGTGGTGGCGGGCGCTACGCCTTTGACGAGGCGCTCGACCCCGGCCGCTACAACTACGTGGCAACGGCCATGGACGCCAAGGGTCACGAAACCGTCGTCGAGGGCAGCTTCTCAGTCAGCAGCCGGGCCATCCGTTACACCCCGCCGTCGGGCGGCGTTTTCGACGAGGCCACCGACACGCTGCTGGTGCAGTTGGATGCGACCAACCCGCCCCTGCGCACGGTCTTCTTGGACTTCGGTGCCGGACGCGACCCGCTGCACCTGCGCTACGACAGCGAGAACTTCGGCGGCTGGATTGCCACGCCGAACTTCGCCGGTTGGAAGTCGGGCGTAAACACGTTCACGATCAAGGCCGAGCAGCACAACGCGTTCATGGGCGCCAACCACGTTCAGGGCGGCGTCATTGAGTTCGACTGCGGTGACAAGTGCTCCATTGACGTGACCGTCGAGACGGGCGAGCAGGCGGTCAAGCCGCCGGCCGCCAAGCTGATTCCCCCGAATCGCAACGTCCCCGGCCTCGGCCTGGTGTTCGTTCTGGCCGGCCTCGGCGCAGCCGCCTTCGTGGCCCGCGCCCAGCGCCGCTAGCACGCACATCGCAAACGTGGTGCATCGGCGGGGCTTGCGCGCCCCATGGCCACGAGCCTGCGTCGACGAGCCCGCGCCGCGTGGGGGCGCCCCCTGGTGCCGTGGCTGGCCTGGTGCGTGGTCCTCGCGGTGAGCGCGGCATCCTATTGGCACGAGCGGGCGCTGGACCACTTCGTCTGGCACCTCGCCTACGGCGGTTCGGCCGGCGTCTTGGCGGGTAGCTTCGTGGCCTGGGCGAGGCGACGCGGGGCAAGGCCCGACCAGGCGGCCAGTTCCGGCGCCCGGGCATGGACGGCGTGGGCGCTTGCCGGCTACGCGTACATGGTCATCCCGGACCTGCTGTGGTTTGCGGGTCGCGTCGCCACGGGCGCGCCATGGGACCACACGCCCTGGATGGACGTGTTCCTCCTGCACGTGTCGTTGGATGGGTTCCCCCACGCGAGCGCCGCCGCACCTGCCGTGGTTGGCGTGGCGGCCGCTACATTCTGGATCACTCGGGCCCCGCCGGGCGGCGACCGACGCCCGCCGGAGCCGGAGGCGCCCCAGGCCCCGCGGGGGCCGCCGTGACTTTCGCCGCCAAAGTTCCGGCGGTCTACAAGCACCCCCGCGGGCTACGACCTCTGATGGCACCAGCAGCCGAAACCCTGACGCCCCTCGACGCGGCCGAGGCCCTGCGATCCCTAGAAGGGTTCGAGGAAAAGCTCGATCGCCGAACCGGCGGCATGACCAACATGGTCTGGGGGCTGGCCAGCGCCGGCATCTTCCTGACCTACGGGTCGGCGTCCGAGTGGATCGCCGAACAAGCCCTCCACTGGTTGTTCAGCCTCCTGTGGATTCCCTGGGTCGCCGGCGGCATGGCGCTCACCGGCGCGTTGTGGTCGTCGAAAGCCGTCACCATGGGGCGCGACCCCGAGAGCCGTGGGTCCCTGCTCGCGAGCCTCGGCTTTACCGGCGCCTTCCTGGCGATCCTGGCCGCCGTCGCCCTCGTCGGCGGGCGCCTGCTCGACCTCGACTGGGACACCAACACCACCCTGGTCCTCGTCAACGGCCTCTTCATCGGTCTGATCGGAACCGCCCATCGGCGCCACGACAAGGCCTGCGCCGCCTACACACTCGGCGCGGCGGTGGTGGTTGTCCTCGCCGCCATCGTCCTCGCCGCCACCGGTCTTGCCGACGCGCCCGCCAACCTGATCGGGGCCGCCGTTGTCGGCGGCGCCTGGTTTGGCAGCGGCTGGCTGGTCTACCTCAAGGGGTAGCACCAATGGACCTGGACGATGACCTGAAACTGATCCACCAGCCCGTTCGCTTGCGGATCATGGGCCTCCTCTACCGGCACCGCGACGTCGCCTTCGCCGCAGCCCGCGACCAACTCGGCCTCACCGACGGCAACCTGGCATCGCACGTCAAGCGACTGGAGGACGCCACCTACGTGGAGGCTCGCCGCGTCCTCACCCGCGACGGCTTCGAGATGCGCTACCGTATCACTCGCGACGGCAGCCGCGCCTTCCGCCGCTACCTCGCAGCCCTGCGGGCCTTCATCGAACAAGCCGACGGCGACCCGTGAGTCGTCGACGGCCTCGGCCGCAGCCCTCCCCTTCGCAGCGCTTATAGAGGAGGCCCCATTGGGCCGCCCCGCTGGGGTAGCCCAGCAGGAAACGGCGGCGCAAACCGCCCACAAACACCACGGCCCCGTGGGTTAGTTTGGTATACTTGTGCGTTCGGGACGCATAGACTCCAGTTCAAATCTGGGCGGGGCCACTCCTTCCCTTTAGTCAGTCGTGGCCCCACCCAGATTCCCCCTCTGGGCGGCGGGCCAGGTCTGCGTCCTAGCC
>JBFJYU010000356.1:0-2905 GCA_041622435.1 Thermoplasmatota archaeon
CCCCCAGAGTCCGCTGTCGGCTGTGCCCAACTGCACGGCGCACTTCGGCCAGGTCATTCCCGGCGAGGAGAAGCTGGTGATGGCCTGGTACACCGCCGGCATCGTCCTGGTTGACTTCAGCGACCCCGCCGAGCCGGTCATCCTGAAGGGCTTGGCGCTCGAGGGCAGTAACGTTTGGGACGCCCGGGTCCACCACGGCTACGTCCTCACGGGCGACATCTTCCGTGGCATGGACGTCTACCAACTCGTCTAGCCCGGCGGCGTGCCAACTGCCGGCTCGGGCCCTCTCGGGCCAGTTCCGGCGGGCTTCGCCCCTCTTCCCTCTTTCAACGCCAGAATTCGACGCGCACCGAGAACGGCTGCTCGTCGGCGGCGCCGGGAATCTCCGGCGCCTCAACGGTGACGCGCACGGACGCGTTACCGAAATCCTCCGGCCACGCCTCCAGGTGCAGCGGCGACGGCCCGGCCGCGCGGGCGGCCTGCTGCCAGCCGGTGCCCCTGTCGACATCCACGGTGACGATGAGGTTCTCCCGGGCCGCGCCGGCGGTCCACTCGATCTCGGCCACGATGTGCCCGGCGTTGCTGGGTGCGAGGAAGATGTGCTCGGGGTCTTCAGGGCCCAGGGCCGCCGAGCCGAGCGGGCCCAAGTCGATGGTTTGCGCCAGGTTGCCGTCGCGAAGGTCCACCTGGAGGGGTTGTTCGACGCGTCCCGACTCCATGGCGGGCGCCACGGCGAAGCCGACGATGAGGATGGCTGCCGCGGCGAAGGCGGCGGTCATCCAACCCGCCCGCCGGGCGCGGCGGTCGTCCGGTGGCCAGACGCTGGCGGCGCCGAGTGCCAAGAGGCCCGCTGAAGGAACAGCGGCGACGAAGCCCAGCAGTTGCAGGCGTTCGTTGCGCTCCGTCCGGTCCGGCTGGGGGTTCGCCTGGGCCTGCTGGTCCAGTTCGTCCAGTTGGCCGAAGGCGACGGCGCCCATACCCGCCGCCAGCCCCAGGGCGCCGAAGGTCACGAAGGCCCAGCCCAGCGCGCGCCGCCCATCCATCAGAGGAGAGTCGTTCGTGCCCCTACTTGCCGCTTGCCCTCCGACCCCCGGGCCCAGCCTGGGCCCACCCCGACGTGCTCGGGCCGGCGCCGCCCGCGCTGGCCGCGAGCCGACTGGGCAACCCTGAAGCGCGGCGTGCCACGTGCCCGTGCGTGGCCTCGCCCGCCCGCCGCCGGCCCCAGAACGTTGAGGGGGACTTGTTCGTCGACGACACATGCATCGATTGCGACACGTGTCGCTGGATGGCCCCGGAGACCTACGCGCGTGTGGACGGCCAGTCGGCGGTTGTGGCGCAGCCCGGCGACCGCGAGGGCTGGCTGCGCGCTCTGAAAGCCCTCATTTCGTGCCCGACCGCCTCCATCGGGGTGGCTCCCGGTCACGGCGACGCCATGCGCGCGGCCCAGGCGGGCCTTCCCGACCCCATCACGCCGGGCGTGTATCACTGTGGCTACCACGCCGAGAGCAGCTTTGGTGCCGCCAGCTACCTCATCCAGCGGCCCGGCGGGAACGTCCTGGTCGACTCCCCCCGGTACGCGGCGCCCCTGGCCCGGCGATTGGAGGAGTTGGGCGGCGTGCGTTACCTGTACATGACCCATCGCGACGACGTTGCGGACCATGCTCGCTGGGCCGAACACTTCGGGTGCCAGCGCGTGTTGCACGCCGACGACGTGACCACGGCAACCCGGGCCGTCGAGATCCAGATGGAGGGCCAGGACTCGTACGATTTGGCGGGCGACCTCCGCGTGGTTCCCGTGCCCGGTCACACCAAAGGCCACACGGTCCTGCTGCACCACAGGGTGCTCTTCACCGGCGACCACCTGGCCTGGAGCGACAGCCGGCAAAGCCTCACCGCGTTTCGCCGTGCGTGCTGGTATTCCTGGAGCGAGCAGCAGCGCTCCATGCGCCGCCTGCGCGAACTGGAGTTCGAGTGGGTCCTGCCGGGCCACGGACGGCGCCACCACGATGGCGTCGAGGCCATGCGAAGCCATCTGGACGCGTGCATCGCCTGGATGGCCACCGCTTGAGCCGTCGCAACGATCCTCGCGGCCGAACCGGCCGGGGCCGATGGCACCCTCCACAAATGACTAGTCCCCCGCCGCCCAACAGGGGCTCATGCCCTCCGCATTCGTCTTGATCGACGATGGTTTCCAGGACGCCGAAGTGGTCTACCCGATGTACCGGCTGCGCGAGGCGGGCTTTGACACCCAACTCGTCGGCCCCAAGGCCGGACAGCGCGTCGTGGGCAAGTATGGCTACCCCGTGACGGCAGACACCTCCGTGAACGACGCTCGTCTCGACAACGTCGACGTGCTCGTCATCCCCGGCGGCTGGGCTCCCGACCACATGCGCGTCAACCCGGCGTTCGTTAACTTGGTGCAGGACGCCATGCGACGCGGCGTGGTGGTCGCCGCCATCTGCCACGCCGGCCAGTTGTTGGTCGAAGCCGATGTGGTCAGCGGTCGCACCGTCACCTCTTACGTGGCAGTGCGCCGCGACCTGCAGAACGCCGGGGCGACCTGGCTGGACCAAAGCGCCGTCGTCGACGGTAACCTGGTCACGAGTCGCACGCCAGACGACCTGCCCGCGTTCCTGGCCGCGACACTGCAACTCGTCGCGGACCGAGCCGTACTGACCGCCTAGTCGGTCAGCGTCTCAAGCCGCTGGTGCAAGGCGCGGTGGGCCCGGTCCAGCCGGCGGCGCGCCTTGCGCCTGCGAAACAGGCCGGCCTTCTCGTAGCCCTGCAAGCGCTTCTCGGCGGCGTCGGCCGCCTTGAGCGTCTTGCGTAGCGGGCGTTTGCCGCGTCGCCGCTCGCGTCGGGGGGCTGCCAGCCGCCGCTCACCGAGCTCGTGAAGCTGCTCGCG
>JBFJYU010000357.1:0-2884 GCA_041622435.1 Thermoplasmatota archaeon
CGGCATGATGGACGCCCTCATCGCCGCCACCGCCATGAGGAACGCGGCGCCGCTGGTGACCCGGAATGGCAAGGATTTCGAGCGGGTCGAAGGGCTCGCCATCGAAGCGTACTAGGACGGCGCCCAGACGACGCGTGCATCTGCCCCGGCCACGACGACCAGGCTGGCGCCGGGGCCGCCCCGATGCAACCGTTGCGCGTCACTCGGGCGATCCTCGTGGGGCGGCTCCGCCGCCCCGACCACACCGTGGCACGCGGACTCATTCTGAACCATCACGGCCACGGCGTCGGCGGCCCTTTCACGATCTTCGGGCGGAGGCCGAAGCACACGCTGCCCGGACCCAAACGCGGGGGTCAGTAATAGGTCGTGTTCAGGTGGTCCTTCATCAGCTTCTCAATCTTGTAGGGAAGCAGATTCTTGTTGACCGCCGTGACCTCAAGGATGCGCACGTCGTCGCGCCGCCGCAGGTCCTGCAAAAGCGGGTTGCGGCTCTTCTTGTGCAGCGTCATGATCACCGGCTTCGGGCAGTCCAAAGCGGCCTTCACGACCTCGTTGAACTCCTCGGAGTGCATCTCCATCTTCCCGACCTCGTCGATGATGATGATGTCCACCTCCTCGTCCATGACCGCGTTTCGAACCGCTTTGACACCGATGCGCTCCAGGGGATCGATGTCAACAAAATACACGCCGTCGTCGGTTTCCGTCTTGAACCGCGTGTTGAATTCCTTGCTGGCGAAGACCTCTTTCTCGCCCGTCTGCCAGTCCTCGACGTAGAATCCGACGCGCACGTCGCCCGGCGGGGGGCGATAGGCGCGCGTGATCATACCGCCGATGACGAAATCGTCCCTCTCGAGTTTTCGGCAAATTGCCGCCAGGGTGGCGGTCTTGCCTACGTTCGGCAAACCCGTGATGCCGATCTTGGGCATGGTTTCGATCATCCCATTCGCTCCCGTAACGGCTGTGGGTATTTGGTGTGTTTACTAAAGCGGAGCGAAACAGACCACTACGCGCGAGTTGCCACAAAGGCGCCGTCGCGGGCCCCTGATTTGTGGTCTGGGCCGTGCACGGAAACAAGGTCCGCCCGGCTGCTCAGGACGGGCTCCTGATGCGGGCCGTCGAGCAGAGGGATGGTCTGCTCCAGCCGCTCGGTGGGCCAATACAGCCGACTGCGCGACTGCGCCATGCTGCGAACGAGGCCGCCTTCCTCCAAGCGCTTGAGGTACTTCGAGGCGACGGGGTTGCTGACGCCGACCTGGTCGCACAGGTCCTTCTGGCGCAGCCCCGGCCTCAACGCGACGGCCAGGGCCAATTGGCGGGCGTTGTCGGCGGCGAGCGTCGCCAGGTCGTCTCGCTGGGCCCGGGACATGGTGTTGCGAACGAAGAACCGCCGATGGTTGCCTTCGCGCTGTGAAACCAGGTGTTCCTCGGCCTCCAGGCGGCGCAGGTGGTGCACCACGGTACCCCATGCCACGTCGACGGCGCCGCGGATTTCCTGCATCGTGGCTCCCGGGTTGGCCTCGACGTATTCGCGCACGGCCGAGCGCACGGGGTGGTCGAGCACCCGGTCGCCCTGGATGCGCGAGAAGAGGCCGGCACCCAACGGGAGCATGGTGACGAGCTTGGCCAGTTTTCGGATCAGGTAATGGCGACGCACGGTCGCCCATGCGGTCGCGGCCAGCGCCGAGGCGGACAGGGTCGCCTGGACCGCCGGCTCCTGGAGGGGTTCAACGACCACGTCGCGCCAGGGCGACTCGGCGGCGCCGGGCTCCGATGCGCCTGTGCGTGGGCGCGGCTGGCTAATGGTTCCCGTGGCGAGCGCCGTGTCGGGTTGGTCCGCGCATCCAAGGGCACACGGCGCATCCAGCGCGACGCCGGCCAAGTCGTCGCCCACCGCCAAGCTGATCGACGTGTTGGTGCCGGCCTGAACATCGAGGCTGGCCAGGGGGCCGTCGCTTTCGAGCCCGATGCCGGCGTCGGCGGCCACCAAGGTGTCACCGGCGGAAATGGCCGTGTTGGCGGCCACCACCGCGTCACCCGCGGAGACGGATGCATCGGCCGCGAGCAACGTATCACCGGCCGCGACGCTTGCATCGGCGGCCACCGCCGCGTAACCGGCCGAGACGGATGCATTGGCTGCAACCAACGTATCGCCGGTCGAGACGGCGACCGCCGCGTCGGCCTCGACGCCCGCGAGATCCGCCGAGGCGTCGATGAGGTTGTCGCCCGCCGTTGACACCGACGCGTCGGCGGCCACGAGGTCCTCGCCCGCAGACACGCTCGCGTCAAGACCAACGTCGAGGCCCAGGAGGCCGTCACCGGCGCTGTCGCCGCCTCCCGCGCCGTCGCCAGCGCTGTCGGCACCCAGATCAAGGCTGAGGTCGATGCCGACACCGTCCTCACCGGAGCCAAGCCCGAGGGATGTGCCGAGCGAGAGGGCAGAGGTGGAGGGCGCGGCCACGACCGCTAGCACGGCCAGGGCCACGAACAGGCGTGACACCGACCGCACTTCGGCCGAAAACCGGCATAAGCGTATCGTGGAAGGGCCGGGGGACAAGCGCCGTACGGGCAGCCCACGCCGCGCCACAGGCGCGTTCACGACACCAAACGTCCGGTCGCTGCGCTGCGGTGGCCCCTTCCAAAGCCCTCGCGCGCGTGACCTGGCCGCCGCCCCCCGGCGCGGCCCGCGCTGCCGCATGTATCACGTCGGTATCGCGTCTCCTTATGCATGCCGCCAACCGACACGGTGTTGGTGCCTGCATGACCCGCAAAACCTGCATCCCCGGACCCAAGACCCTGACCCGCCACCGCCGCGTACTGTTCGTCGCCGCGGCCGCCCTCCTGCTACCGGCCGCAGGCGCCAGCGCGCTACTGCCCGGACTCGATC
>JBFJYU010000358.1:0-2854 GCA_041622435.1 Thermoplasmatota archaeon
CGCTCTAGCGGCCTTGGCTCCCGGTGCGGCCTCCACCGACGCCGCGACCCTGATGGAATTCGGCGAACCCGCCTCTCTTGACTACGAGCAACTGGGCGCCGTGGGGTCATGGGCTTTCTTCGTCGGTTCTGATTCCCGCGAATCGGTGTTCACGCTGACGCTGGACGGGTCGGCCAGCGGGCGAATCGAACGCGTGGACCAGCTCTTCGTCAATCGTGACACCGTCGTCGAACGGTTTCCAGTTGAAATCCCGGTGCTCGACAATCCCCGCCAGGAAACCGATGCTCGCTCGGTGACGATTCATCTCGATTCGGCGCGCTCGGCCATTTTCGTCGAAGGAGCAATCCGGGCCACGAGTACCCACGGAAACGCCACCGCCTCGGGCGTCGACCACCTCTGCCTCGTGCAAATGACCGGAGGCGAAGCACAAGATCGCCTTGCGCACGGCAGCCTCTGTCCCGCCGACGGAGATCTTGGCCTTCTCGTCAAGCCCGGACGCCACGCTGAGGGACATTTGGCAGCATCGCGGATCGACGCCATTTGGCTGTACAACGTCACCGTGGCCTGCGAGGGCGGATCGACTTGCATCACAGGCGGCGGATTCAGCCGCGAGCGCGTGGCGGCTGATGGTTCAACGTGGATCGAACTGCGCCGCCAGGAATACTCGATGTTGGACTCCGGGCTGGGTGACCTTAGCGCGACGGGCACCTACGACCGGCTGTTCG
This sequence comes from Thermoplasmatota archaeon, assembly GCA_041622435.1. Lineage (GTDB taxonomy): Archaea > Thermoplasmatota > E2 > JACPAO01 > JAHFTW01 > JBFJVP01. The sequence continues at coordinate 726 of JBFJYU010000358.1, forward strand.
TCGGAGGCGGGCACCTCGACCTCAGCGTCCGCGGTAGTGCCCGGTTGCCGTTGGCAACAGGCGGGGCCTGCGGGACCGCTTGCTTCGAGGCCGACGACCAGACATTCCGGGCGGCCGGCGAGCTGAAACTGGCCAATCTGCGCATGCACCCTGATGATGGCAGCCGCATGACAGCCGAGGTAACGGGCGACTTCGCAACCGTGCAATTGGACAACGCAATCTTGGGCCTCGGCGCCGTAGCCGAAGTTGGCGCCGTGCTTGGGTTGACAGCCGCCCTAGCGCTTGCAGCCAAACTCATCGGTCTCGCCTTGTCGGCCAAACCGGCCGACCCACTCCACCACCCCAACCGCCGCAAGCTGCACGACGCCATTCTGGCGAACCCTGGGGCAACCTTCCGGGAGTTGCTCCGCCACACGGGCTTGCCTGCCGGCACGGCAAGGCACCACTTGCAGGCCCTCAAGCAGGCGGAGACCATCCAGGAACACCCGCACCACGCGACGCTGCGTTACTTCGAGAACCACGGCCGCTTCGATCACTCGTGGAATACCGTGGTCCTGCTACGGGAACCGGACCTGAAGCGCCTGCACGACTGGCTCATGGAGCACCCGGCATCGCACCAGAAGGAAGTAGTGGAGGCCACCTCCGCTTGGGGCTGGAGCCGCAGCACCACTCAGCATCGACTCAAGCGCCTGGCTGCCGAGGGGCTCGTCGAGGTACGTCAGCACGGGCGGCGCTACGCCTACGAAGCGCGGGCCCAGGCACCCGTTCCTGACGCGCCCTACGCCTCAATGGTCTGAATCGACTGGTCGTCCGCCATGACCTTGGCGGCGGCTTTTTCGCGCTGCTGGGCGACCTTCGAGGCGAGGCCCGAGTCGGTGAGCCCGAGGATCTGGGCGGCCAGGAACGCGGCGTTGTCGCCGCGGTCCACGCCCACCGTCGCGACCGGAATTCCGGGAGGCATCTGGACGATGGACAGCAGGCTGTCGAAGGGCACCTTGCCGCCGACGGGCACACCGATGACGGGCTTGGTCGTCATGGCTGCGATGACACCAGGCAGGGCCGCGGCGACGCCAGCCATGCCGATGAACACCTTGGCGCCGCGGTTCTTGACCAAGTCCTCCACGTAGGCGGGCGTCCGGTGCGCGGAGGCCACATGCATCTCATGAGAAATTCCGAAGTCCTTCAGCACCTTCACGGCCTTCTCGCCGATGGCCAAGTCGGACTTGCTACCCATGAGGATCATGACATCTGCCATGGGGGCGGCGACAGTAAGTCGTATGAAAAACTGACGGCCGACCGGCCGCAGGTCGAACTCCCCGCGCGGACGCGTTGCGGCCTGCAACCGCCCGCCCCCACCACCTAAAAAAAAAGCCGGGCGGCTTTGGGCGTTTCGTGTCTGGAACGCCCGCACTGCCGCCGCGTTGGTTGGCCGTTGCCATGGTGCTGCTCATGACGAGCGCCGTTCCGGTCGGGGCGGGGCCTGATTTCGAGGGCTACTGGTCGTCCGAGGGGCTTGAGGTTCACTGGGTTTCCAGCGAGCGGCACGTCGTGTACCAGGTGCCGACCGATGAGCCGGTGGATGTGTTCGTGATGCTGCACGGCGGCGGCAAGGGGCCGTACGGCGCGGCGCGCATGACGGACCTGCACGCCGACGGCGACCGGTTGGGTTACCGGGTTGTGTATGCGGCGGCGCTTCCCGACCCTGAGTCGGGTGCCACCATGTGGAACGTGCAGTCGGGTTGGTGCTGCCGGTCGGATGATGTTAACGATCGGGCGTACCTGCGGCGCGTGCTGGCGACGGTGCCGGATCTCTACCCGGAGTACCGAGCCATCCACTTGGTTGGTTTCAGCAATGGCGCCATGCTGGCTGAAACCACGCGGCACCCGGCGGTGGCGACGATTACATCGGTGGCGGGGGCTGCGCCGGCGTTGCGGGAGGGCCCAAACGATCCGCCGATGCTGTTCCTGCACGGTGCCAAGGACCGGCGCGTGCCGCTGGAAGGCACGGACTTGCTGCCGCCGCGCGCCGAGACGCTGCCGGCGTCGGGTGTGCTCGAGGTTTACCCCGGCCTGCGCCACCAGTGGCCGAGCGACGCCACGGAGCGCATCTGGGCATTCGCTCAGGAACA
>JBFJYU010000359.1:0-2792 GCA_041622435.1 Thermoplasmatota archaeon
ATCATAGTATCAACCAGCCCCAACCAGCAGGGCCTGGCGGCCGTACCGGGCGCCCTATTTAGTCTGCGCGATAGAATTGTGTTGGGCTTTCGCACGATCGCATGTCAAGCCTGGCCAACGCCCGGCAGGCCGCACGCCGAGCACGTGAAACGCGCGCCGGGGCGGGAGGGGTCAGGATCTCTATGCCCGCGCACCCCGGGCCCGCCAAGCCGGCGAGCAGAGTCTGGGCAGACCCAAGAGCTGGGGGCCCTACCGGCCCCGCAGCCGTCGAATCCGGTCCTCAATGGGCGGGTGGGTGCTCCACAGGCTCTGGCGACGCATCCTCTTGAACGGGTTGGCCAGGTACAGGCTCGCCACCGTGCGGTCACCGCCGTGGTGGTCCTCGGGCTCCGTGCCGGCGCCGTGGGCTTGGCGTCTGGCTTTCCGGGGGCGGCGGTCGCGCCGGGGATTGGAGAAAACGAAAAGGAACAGCTATGGACTCGGCTACGCGGACCGCTTAGGAGCAGTTGGCGTCGCCGGGCCAGTACTCGCAGGGCGTCAGGGGGATCTGACTGGGCCAGACGATGACGATGTCGCCCACGGCGACGGTCATGGTGATCGGGCTTTCCACGACGAATCCGGGCAGAGCGACCGGCGGCTGGGCGGGCACCGACGGCGTCGGGAAGGCCGGCAGGGCCGGGGCCGCCGTGCGGCAGTTCATCTGGCGCTCGAGGTTCGTGCCGCACCCGTCCTTGTACTGGACGCCCTTGCCCGAGCCGACCACAGTGACGCCGGCGGCCTTGATGACATGGTCACCGTCGTAGATGGGCTTGACGAGATGGTCGATGTCCGTGCTCAGCACGTCATGGGCAAAACAGTAAGGGAAACCGAACTCATAGCACAGGGCCGCCGAGATTGCCTCGTTGGGGCAATCCATTGCCGCCAGCCAGGCCACAAGTTCAGCGGCCGTCGTGCCGGTAAACCAGTACTTCGTGTTGTCGATGGCGGCCTCGGCGGTCGCACAGGGGAAGGGGCCTGCCGCAGCAGTGGGCGCAACGGCAAGGGTCGCGGCTCCGGCGAGAGAAATAAGAGCGATAACGCTCAGCGTACGGTTCATCATAGTATCAACCAGCCCCAACCAGCAGGGCCTAGCGGCCGTACCGGGCGCCCTATTTAGCCTGCGCGATAGAATTGTGTTGGGCTTTCGCACAATCGGCTGTCAAGGCTGCCCAACGCCCGGAAGGCCGCACGCCGAGCACCTGAAGCGCGCCCCCGGGGACGGCATCGCATTCGTCGTCCGGCAGCGCGGGCACGCGGCGTTGCGCACCCCGGGCCCGCCAAGCCGGCGAGCAGAGTCTGGGCAGACCCAAGAGCTGGGGGCCCTACCGTCCCCGCAGCCGTCGAATCCGGTCCTCGATGGGCGGGTGGGTGCTCCACAGGCTCTGGCGACGCACCCTCTTGAACGGGTTGGCCAGGTACAGGCTCGCCACCGTGCGGTCACCGCCGTGGTGGTCCTCGGGCTCCGTGCCGGCGATCTTCTCCAGCGCCGACGCCAGGCCTTCCGGGTTGCGCGTCAGGTAGGCCCCGGTCGAGTCGGCTAGGTACTCCCGGTTGCGGCTGATGGCCATGTAGGTCAGGCGGCTGAGCAGCGGCGCGATGATGATGAGTGCGATGGCCACAATGATCAGCGCCGGGTGCATGTCCCGTTTGCCCCCGCCGCGGCCGCCCATGATCAGGCTCCACCAAACCATCTCGCCGATCATGGCGATGATGCCAATGAGCGCAATGGCGTAGGTCTGGATGCGAATGTCCGAGTTCTGGATGTGGGCGATCTCGTGCGCCAGCACACCCTCCATTTCCTCCTGGCTCAACAACGCCATGGCGCCCTTGGTAACGGCAATGACGCCTTCCTCGGGCTTGCGCCCCGTGGCAAACGCGTTGATGTCCCGGGAATCCTGCACGTACACCTTCGGCGGTGGGATGCCGGCGGCGATGGCGATTTCCTCGACCTTGTAAATCAGCAGTTTTTCTTCGCGAACCTTCGGGTCGGCCGGGCGCGCCCGCGCGGCCTTGAGGATCATGTCCACGCTGAAGCTGCTGGCGCTGGCCAGGTACACGAGGCCGAAGACAAGGGCGAAGCCGCCGGTCAGGATCGGCGGATAACCGAGGATGTAGCCGATGGCCCACACCAGGGCCCAGAGGATCACGAACATCACCATGAACAGGCGCAACGTCGCGCGCTTGTTGCGGCGAATCTGCTCGTCGAGCGGAATTTGCACCATGGCCTAGAACGACACCTTGGGGACCGCCTTGGACTCCACCGGAACCTCGAGCATCTCGCGCTCCTGGCCCTTGCCGGTCATGTTGGCGATGATGCTGGCCGGGAACACCTCGATGGCGTTGTTGAACGCAAGAACGGCGTCGTTGTACGCCTGGCGGCTGAAGGCCACCTTGTTCTCCGTGTGGGTCAGTTCATCCTGGAGTTGAATGAAGTTGGTGTTGGCCTTGAGGTCGGGGTAAGCCTCGGCGACGGCGAACAACTTGCCCAGCGCCTGCTCCAGCATGCCCTCCGCGGCCATCTTCTGCTGGGGACTGCCGGCCTTCATGAGGGCCGCGCGGGCTTGGGTGACTGAATCGAGGGTCTCGCGCTCGTGCTTGACGTAGCCCTTGACCGTCTCCACCAGGTTGGGGATCAGTTCGCCGCGCCGCTGCAACTGCACGTCGATTTGCGCCCACGCGTTGTCGATGCGGTTCTCAGCGCGCACGAAGCCGTTGTACAGGGCGATCGCCCAAATGACGATCAGGACGAGGAC
>JBFJYU010000360.1:0-2739 GCA_041622435.1 Thermoplasmatota archaeon
CGACCCACCCGCCCATCGAGGACCGCATTCGCCGCCTGCGCGGCAGGTAGGGTCAGGCTCGCCGCATGGGGCGCAGCCGGCAAGCGTGGCGAAGCCCTAGCCGTGCAAGGATGGCGGGGTCGCGGCGCGGGTCGCGGCGCGGGTCGCGGCGCGGGTCGCAGCCGGCCCCCTGGCCGGCGTGCCTCGCACGGGTGGGGGCGCCGCTAGATTTGGCGGGGTTTCTTGGCGGGTTAGGCGGGCGTTGCGCCGACCGTGCGGCCAATGGCGCGTCGGCTTGCACCTTTCCTGCTGCAAAAATTGCATTCCGGGTGCTTCAACTTAAGTAGCATCGCCGGTAGCGGCGGCTCGTCCCACTATTGGGGCTGGTTGATACTATGTTGAACCGTACGCTCAGCGCCATCGCGCTATTCGCCCTCGTTGGAGCCACGATCGCCGCACCCACCGCGTCCGCGGACCGCCTGTGCATGACTGTCAACGACACGCTCCATTTCGCTCCCGACAGTGGAACGCCGGAGGAAGTACGCGCCTTCCTCGAAAACATGGGCTGCCCCGAGGCGGCAATCCAGGAGGTCCTGTGCATGATGTTCGGCGGCCTGTACTGCTACTGGCTCGTTGACGACGTGCTTGAGCTAGGCACCGACATCGAGAACCTGGTCAAGCCGATCCACGAGCAAGACCACATCATCAAGGCGGCTGGCGTCACCGTGGTTGCCTCGTCCAAGGGCGTCCAGTACAAGGACGGATGCGGCACCAACCTGGAGCGCCAATTCAACTGCCGCGGCACCGCCCCCTCGCTGCCCAGCCTCCCCAGCATGCCTGCCCCGCCCGTGTCGCCCATCACTGTGTACAGCCCCGTCACCCTGAGTGTCGCCGTCGGCGACATCGTCATCGTCTGGCCCAGCCAGATCACCGTCGCGCCTTGCGTGTTCTGGCCCGGGGACCTGAACTGCTCCTGAGCCGTCCGCGCTCACGAAGCATTGCTTTGCCTTTCCCTTCCATCACCCTGGCCGCCCCCGCAGGGTTGCCGCCGACAGCCGACCATCATGGAAGGTCCGTTCAATCCCCCCAGGCCCCCTCACGACCACCCGCGCGCGGCCTCCACAACCCTTATTGTCGCCGGCTCCGCCTGGCCGGCCATGCGTCTTGCGGTGCTTGCGGCCATCCTGTTGGCCGCGCCCCTCTCCGGCTGCCTCAACGATGACTCCGGCGCGGATCCGCTTCCCGCCGGCATGGGGCCCTTGTCCGAGAAGCTCTTCGACATCCTGCCCGTTGAACAACTGTGGGTCGGCGCCAGCGACGGCAAGCGGTTGCACACGGCGGTCTTCCGGCCCGACACCGATGAACCGGTGCCTGTTTTCATTAATTTCAGCCCCTACTGGGGCGACACGGCAGAGCTTCGGGGCGACCGCTTCGGCCAGTACATGATCGACGAATACGTGCCTCGCGGCTACGCGGTGGTGCTCGCGGCCATCCGGGGAACCGGCCACTCCGAGGGCTGCTTCCAGATTGCCGGCGATCGTGAGATCACCGACCTGTACGAGACCATCGACTACTTCGCCAACGTCGAGTGGAGCAACGGCAACGTTGCCACCGGCGGCAAATCGTACGACTCCACCCCCCAGAACGGCTTGATCGCCAAGATGCCCCACCCGGCGCTGAAGGCAGCGTTCCATGTGTCGGGCATTACGGACATGTACCGGTACAACTACCGCGAAGGGATCACCTACCCCACGGGAATCGCGTTCAACACGTACTACTACCTCCAGGGCACCGACGAATACGGCGCCAGCTTCCTTTCCAGCCCGTCCGTGGAGGGCCTCATGTCGGAGGACCCGGAGTCGCTGGCTCGCATCATCGACGACGCGGCGTGCACGGAACTTCCCCAGATGCAGGCCAGCGGCGTCGGCAGCGGCGTCACCGGCCTGAAGGACGACTACTGGATCGAGCGCGACTGGAACCGGTACATCTCCGACTCCGAGTGGGAGGGTGGCCTGTTCTTCGTGCATGGCCTGCAGGACTGGAACGTCAAGCCTGACCACATCCTCCCCTGGCTGGACCTGCTGCCGGCCGGCGTCGAGGTGAAGGGCTGGCTGCACCAATGGCAGCAGGAAGGCACGGGTCACGTCTACCCCATGCGTGACGACTGGAACCAGACCATGCTGCGCTGGCTCGACCACTACTTGAAGGGGGTCGACACCGGCCTGATGGCGGAGCCGGCCTTTGAGGTCCAGTCGAGCGACGGCGTGTGGCGCCAGAGCGACGTTTGGCCGCCGGCAGACGCCATCCACACCACGATCGCCCTGGGCGACCTTGAGGCCGTGTGCATGGACGCCGGCTGCTCGGTGCAGGAAGTGGTGCTCATAGAGGCCACCGATGGCCCGCTGCGCTACTCGGGCGCCCCGACGGTAACCCTGGACGTGGACATCCAGACGGCCGACCCGTGGCTCAACGCCATGCTTTTCGACGAGGCACCCGACGGCACGCGCGCGTGGGTGAACGAGGCGGTTCGACGCGGCATCTACCCCACGAGCCTCGACCAGCCCGAGCCGGTCGTGCCGGGAAGCACGGCCACGTACACGATGGAGTTCTACCCGCAGGACACCGTCCTGGCTCCCGGCCACAAGTGGGTCCTGGTGTTCGGCGCCGGCTCACAGCATGCGCTGCCCAAGCCGACCGGAGGCGCTGTTGCTGACCAAGAATTTGACGGCGTCGGGGATGTATTCTACCTCGTAGACACCG
>JBFJYU010000361.1:0-2736 GCA_041622435.1 Thermoplasmatota archaeon
CGATGTGGAGCACCGGCAGCAGGGCTGCCCCGATGGCGTAGGCCACCAGGGTGCCCAGCAGGGCGGGCTCGAAGCCGTGCCACAGCGCCAACTGCTTGGGGCTGCCGGACGCATCCAGAATCCACGCCTGGGCGGGCTGGACGAAGACGCCGGCCACCAGGCCCGCGGCGCCCAGGGCCAACGGCGGCACCCACATGGCAGCCGGCACCTCGTGGGCGTAGGGTTCGCCCCTGGACAGGACGCCCCGCAACATGACTAGGGCACAGCCCACCAGAACGCCGACGCCCAGCACCGACGCGCCGAAGACGACCGGGTAATCGGCGACTGCCGCCAGCCACACTTCCTTGGCAATGAAAGCCAGCAGGGGCGGCACGCCAATGATGCCGGCCGCTCCCAACACCACGGCCGCCGTGGTCCACGGCATCGTCTTGCGCACACCGATGCGACCCACATCGCGGGTGCCGGTTCCGTGCTCGATGCTGCCCGCCGCCAAAAACAGGCAAGCCTTGTACAAAGCATGGGCTAGAAGCAGCAGCCAGGCCGCCTGGTACGCCTTGGTGCCTCCGATCCCCATGAGAAGCACCATGGCCCCCAGCGAAGCCACCGTCGTGCCGGCCAGCATGGCCTTGAGGTCCCGCTGCACCAGGGCCAGAACCGAACCCAACAGGAGCGTCACGACGCCGACCACGACGAGCAGCGGCCAGTACGGATGCCCCGAGAACGGCGCATGAAGGCGACCCAGCAGAAACACGCCGGCCTTCACCAGGGTTGCCGAGTGGAGGTACGCGCTGACAAACGCCGGCGCCTTCATGGCGCCGGGCAGCCACGACTGAAACGGCACCTGCGCCGACTTGGTCAAGCCCGCGACCAACAGGAGCCCAAGACCGACGTCCACCAGCGGGCCCCGGGGCATGCCCAATTGCGCCCAAGAGGCCGTCCCAGTGGCAGCGTGCAGGGCGACGGCACCGCCCAGAAACGCAGCGCCGCCGGCTCCCGTGATGAACAAAGCCACTTGCGCCGCCTTGCGGGCAGCGGGGTCCGAGTTCTTCCATCCAATGAGGAGATACGACGCGATGCTGGTCAATTCCCACGCAGCAAACGTCGTGTACAAATCGCCGGCCAGAACGAGGGCGGCCATGGAGCCTTCAAAAAACAACAACAGGCCGACGGCCCGACCGTGGCCTTCCTCCAGGTACCGGGCCGCGTACGCCTGCACCGCCGCCCCGATGCCCAGCACCAGCACCAGCATGGCACGGGCCATTCCGTCGGCGACAAACGACGCCTCGATGGACACCGAGGGCGCCCACGCCCAGGCAACCTTTGCCCCCGGGCCCGCAACGAGCCAGGCAGCCGCCAGCGCCGCCGACGCCGCTGCTGCCACAAACGCAACCCGGTGCCCCAGCGACCGCGCCGCCCAGGCCGCCAGCGGAGCGCCAGCCAGGAGTGTCACCAGCGTCCATTCGATCATCATGGGTCGCGGGGCAATGGCCCAGGTCCCACAAGGGCCCCGGCGGGCACAAGGGTGCTGGAAGGGGCTGGGTTCACCGAGCCTTTGATCCTGGTAAGATCGCTCGCCACCCCCCCATTGACGCCCTGCGGTCCAAGAGCCAGCCAGACCGGACCGGGCCTCGTCTCGGTGATGCCCCAAGGCGTCCGGGCCGGCTCGCCCGGCCGCGCACGGCCGCGCCGGCGGTAGGAAATCACTATCGCCCACCGTCCGAATCGGATGCAGTGAAACTGTGGCTGGCGCTTCTTCTGGTCGCAAGTCCCGCGATGGCGTGGAGCCAAACCGATGGCGATGCGCACCGCTCAGGCACGCTCGCTCTGGCTGATGGCCCGCTGGACGTCGTGGCTGTCCTCGACGTGTACGACGCGTGCCAGGAGGAGGCGCTGGCGATCACGGGGGGCGTCTTCTTCGCCGTGGGCGACCATGGTTTCGTCACGGTGACGGCGCCGATGGACGATTCGTGCCTGCCGTTGTCAGGTTCTTGTGACATGCTCTACGTCGAGGACTGGCGGGCGCCGGAGGTGCACAGGGTGCCGCTGACGGCGTGCGGGGGAGCCATGATCAATGGCGTCTTCGAGTGGCAGGGCCGGAACCACCTGCTCGTCTCCTCCCACCTCAGCGCCAGGGAGTCCGGGTTGACGGCTTACGACATCCGGGGCGACGGCACGCCGGTATGGCAGTTGTCCCCGGCCGAGGTGGCGCGTGCGCCAGGGGAACCACCCGCCGTCGAACGGGGCACCTATACGTGCTGGGACCCCGCCATCGACCACGCGAACGAACGCATCTTCGCAGCGTGCTATTACTCCATGCAGGGGCAGGACGCGTTTGCAAATGTGGTGATGGAGGTGGGCTTTGACGGCAGTGTCGCCTGGGCCAGGTCCCTGCCGCCGCTGACGGCGTACGCAGCACCCCACCAGGACGTCTTCGAACCGCTTTCCCCCGTGCCGGTGCCGGGCGCCTACCTGGCGCCCGTGGCCGTGGCGCTCGGGGAAACCGGGCTGTTCATCTCAGGATTCACGTATTGCCCCGACCCCCGCTGCGGCCTGCCGACGCCGGAGGCCGGCCACGACCCGGACGGCCACATCATCCCCACGGAGGCGCGAGGCTTCCACGGCGTGCTGGCGTGGACAGACCTTGAGGGGCGGTTCCAGGGAGCCTATTCGCCGCTCACCGAGACCGCGCGGGCCGACCCGTTGGCCACGGAGGAGGGCATGTTCGCCCGCGCACCC
>JBFJYU010000362.1:0-2710 GCA_041622435.1 Thermoplasmatota archaeon
ACGGCGCAACCGGAGCCCAGGGACCCAAGGGCGACACCGGCGCAACCGGCCCCGCTGGCGCTGACGGCGCAACCGGTGCCACGGGACCCAAGGGCGACACCGGCGCGACTGGCCCCGCCGGCGCTGACGGCGCAACCGGAGCCCAGGGACCGAAGGGCGACACCGGCCTGACCGGCGCCACGGGACCCAAGGGTGACACCGGAGCCACCGGCCCCGCAGGTGCTGACGGCGCAACCGGCGCCACGGGACCCAAGGGCGACACCGGCCTGACCGGACCCCAAGGCCCCAAGGGCGACACCGGAGCGACTGGACCGGCCGGCGCAGACGGAGCGACCGGCCCCCAGGGCGACACGGGCGCAACCGGACCCGCTGGTGCCGACGGAAAAAGTATCCAGGCCGCCGATTGTACGACGAGCAGCAAAGTGATGGGCGCTGTTGATGCAAACGGCGCGGTGACCTGCGTGTCGGGCGGCGGCACCGGAACCGGTGCTTACTCGACGATCGCAGGCGGACGGGGCAACGCAGCGGCTGGGGACTACGCCAGCATGGCCGGTGGCCTTTACAATTCGGCAGCGGCAGCCTATTCGACGGTGGCCGGGGGCAAGTACAATGCGGTTTCCACCGCTGGGACGAACAGCTTCGTCGGGGGCTGTGAGGGCTATGGTAACCATCGCCTTGCGTTCCTGTGGGCCGGAAGTTCGGCCATTTGTGACAGCGGCCTTCCCGGTTACCAAGCGACTTCCGGCGAGGGTTCCTTCACGGCATGGGCGCCCGGCGGAACGGTGTTCTACTCGGACGACTGGGGCAGCGTGGGCGTTTCGCTGGCGAGCGGCGGCGGCTCCTGGAGCAGCCTCAGCGACGAGAACGCGAAGGAGAATTTCGAGACCGTTGACCCCAAGCAGGTCCTGAAGGCCGTCGTGGACACGCCGGTTTCCACATGGAACTACAAGACCCAGGACGCCGGCATCCGCCACATGGGCCCCATGGCGCAGGACTTCTACGCCGCCTTCGGCCTCGGCGAAAGCGACACCAAGATCGCCACCGTCGACGGCGCTGGCGTGGCCCTTGCCGCAATCCAGGGTTTGGCCCAGGAGATCGAGGAGCGCGACGACAAGATCGCGACCCTCGAGGCCGAGTTGGCCCAGCAGGGAGCCGAAATGGACGCCCTCGAGGCCCGCCTCGCCGCGCTTGAGGCCGCGATTCTGGGCTAGTCCAGGCGTCCGAATTGGCCGCTGAACCTCCCCCTTTCGCCTCTCCCTTTCCCCTCTTCCGACACCCGCCCCACCGGGCAGGCTAGGTTAGCCCTGGAAGCCGATTCTCTTGTGGCTTGAGTCACAAAACGGCTTGTTGGCCGATTGGCCGCAGCGGCACAGAAACATCGTCGGCTTTGTTTCGACGGGGTTGCCCTCAGCATCCAGCAATTGTGCGCCTTCCACCTTGTAGGGGCCGTTGGGTTGCGGCGTGATGGTCGCCATGGTCGGTCATGGCGTGACCGGAGCTTGGTTGCTTGGAACGGGGCGGCCCGGCTCGGCGGGCTTTTCGGCACCGATGCGCGCGCGGCCAGCGGCCCCGGCAGGGTTCCGCGCGCGCCAAAATGCGACGCGTTGCAAAATCATCTAGCTAGACGATATGCGCTGCTCTTGTGTGAGACTGTGGCTCGCCGAGGCCGGAGGGCACAACCCGGTGCCGCCCAGGGGCTTCTCCCCCTGGGCCCCGCGGGGCCCTCACACTTATGACCCCGGGGCTCAACTGCTTGCGCATGCGCGCCCTGCTAGCCGCCTTGATAATGATTTCAGCAGCCGGCCTCGCCGGTTGCCTGGAGGGCTCCGATGATGCCAAAGCCATCACCCCCACAGCCTTCCGCCCAGAGGTATCCTTGGAGCGCGTCGCCGCTGCCACCGAGGACCTGTCCAACGTCATCGACCCGGACCACGGCGGCGCCCCCTGGCTGCACGCGGTGCCTGAACTCCACGAAGGGTCCTACGGCATGGAACTGGTCGGCTACAACCCCTTGACCGAGATCGGCGCGGGCGACTCCGCCGGCGCGGACTCGGGCTACATCGCCATGGACACCTGGAAGCACCTGGCGTGCATCGCCCACTTCGCGGGCTCCACCGGCACCTCCGGCGGCGCCACGATCGTTGACATCAGCGACCCGGCGGACCCGATCGTGACGGCGAGCCTACTCAGTGGCGCGGTCAACAGCGACTGCCAGTTCACCGACGACGGCCGTTACCTGGTCATCGCCACCTATGCCGGTGTCGCCAATCCGCTGGCCCCGTATGCGCCGCCGCCGATCGGCGATGTGGGCAGCAACGGCGTGTCGGTCTACAACGTCACGGACCCCAGCAACCCGGTCTTCCTGTTCCACGACATCCTGGGCACCGGCACCGCGTGCACGGGCTGCGCGTACCACAACGTGTTCACCGCCAAGGTGCACGGCGTCAACTACATCTTCCAGACCTACACGGGCAACGTGCTGGCGATCAAGGACGACGAGACCGGCCTTGAGATGGTCAGCAAGCTCGAGCACTCCAGCCACGACTTCTGGGTCGGCCAGCACCCGATTAGCGGCGAATGGGTCGTCGTCACCGGCGCCGGCTACGGCACGGCCGTGTTCAACTTCGACGACCCCACTAACCCCACGCTGCTGGGCCTGTGGGAGGGCGACCGGGAGAACCGCTTCGCCGGCTGGCACCGCCAGTGGCCC
>JBFJYU010000363.1:0-2696 GCA_041622435.1 Thermoplasmatota archaeon
CCGAAGAGACCTGGAAGGTCCGTCTGCTCACGCAGGTGGTGAGCCACGACGTGGAGGCCATCATCACCGCGACCCTTTCCTGGAAGGAGTAGGCCCCTCGCGTGGCGCCTCACGACTGCACGAACGCGTGGACGACAGCGGTTTCCGCCTCACCCCAGGCAATGGGGATCTGTTTCCAGGCAGCGGCGCGCCGCTGCACCGCGCCCCCGGGTGCCACCCGCTACGCGGCCGGCACCCCACCGCAGCACCGGCGAGGCGCCTTCAGGAGTACACAAACGCGTGCACGACCGCCGTTTCCGCCTCACCCCAGGCAATGGGGATTTGCTTCCAAGTGTCTGAACGCAGGTCGCCGATGACGTACACCCCCTCCACGGGTTCGCCTTTTTCGTCAAGCATTCGGCCGTCGCCGTCGGCGAGGACGAAGCCATCCGCGTCGGTGGCGCCGCCCAGGGCCACGGCCTGCTCGTTGTTGACCTTGTACCAGCCCATGCTGATCCACGCCTTGTCGAACCACTCCTGGCGCCCGTCGGCGAACTCGATGGCGAAGCGGCCGTCCTTGATGCCGGAGAACGAGGCCACCTCGCCGTACAGGATCGGAATGCCCTGCGCCTCCATTTTCTCCTCGATCTCGCGCCAGTCGGCGTGGGGGTCCTGCACGCCGGGCATGTGCTGGTCCGTGTTGCACAGGGGCACCAGCACCGTCTCGGCGCCGAAGTTCTTCTTCAGGCTACGCGCGATTCCCCTGACGCCGGGGCTGCACCCCAGCACGGCGACCCGCTTGTCCTTGACCGTGTGGCCATCGCACAACAGGCAGTAGTCAGCGAGGCCCTTGTTGGCGTAGGGGAGGACCGCCTCAATGTCGCGGCGGCGAAAATCGCGCAATTGCGGCTGCCGGTCAACGCATCCGCTGGCAAGGACGATGTGTTTGGCCCGCGCCGTCACCTCACCCTGCTTGTTTTTCCCGATGATCAGGAAACCGTCCTCGGTGCGCGTGATGCCCGTGACCTCCGTGTCCTCGTGGATCGTCGCGAACTCCTGGCCGATGTCCTTCTCGTACTCGCCAATGGCAGCGTAACCGCGGTCCACGAGGCTCCGGCCCGACTCCCCGTAGCGACCGGGCAGGTTCGCGATGCGGGGCGACCAGTAGATGCGGCTGTGCCGGCGGCCCTTGTCGAAGAGGACGCACGTGCGAAACAGGAGGGCCGCCTTGAGCGCCGCATGGGCTCCGGCGGGGCCGCCGCCGATGACGGCGATGTCGAAGGATTCGGTCACGCGAGGGCAGCCGGGGCTGGTGCCTTGGCTCTTCGGACTTGTGCGCCGCGCCACACAACGCCTAAGGAGCACGCCAGAGTGGCCGCATCCGTGCTTTTTGGTGCCCACAACTCGATCGCCGGCGGGCTGCACAACGCGCCGGCCGAGGCCGCCCGCATCGGCGCCGACGTGATGCAAATTTTTTGCAAGAACCAGCGGCAATGGAACGCCAAGCCCCTGACCGAGGAGCAGGCGGATCTGTTCAAGGCGGCGGTGGCCGAGGCAAAGCTGGGGCCGGTCATGGTGCACGACTCGTACCTGATCAACATGGGCGGACCCGACGACACCAAGCGCGAGAACGCGCGCCTGGCGTTCAAGGGCGAACTGGAGCGCTGCGAGCAGTTGGGCGTCCAGTTCCTGAATTTTCACCCCGGCAGCCACACCCACCCAAAGAAGCCCATGCGGGACGACCCCGACACGCGCCGGGATGCACTGGATCGCATCGCAGCGTGCGTCAACCAGGTTCTCGATGAGGTGCCTGGCCGCGTCAAGGCGGTCATCGAAAACGCGGCCGGCCAGGGCACCAACGTCGGCACCTCATGGGAGGAGGTCGGCTACCTAGTCGATGCCATCGACCACAAGGATCGCCTCGGCGTCTGCGTCGACACCCAGCACGCCTGGGCCGCCGGACACGACTGGCTGGCCGACTACGACGCCGTGTGGGATTCGTTCGACGATCACGTCGGGCTGCGCTGGCTGGTGGCGTTTCACCTGAACGACTCGAAGCAGCCCTGCGGCGCCCGCGTGGATCGCCACGACAACATCGGCAGCGGCCACCTGGGCGAGGATTTCTTCCGCGCGCTCGTCAACGATCCGCGCTTTGAGGACACGCCCGGCTATCTGGAGACGCCCATCGAGAACGAGGATGTCATGGGCTGGGCGCACGAGATCGCGTTGCTGCGGGCCTTGGCGGGGCAACAGGCGACGCCGCCCCTGACGTCCTAGCGCACCGGATGGACGAGAATCTCCTAGTCCGCCGAGCCAACCGGCGCCTAATCGCGCCTGGCCTGGGCCGCATCCACCGGCTCCAGGCTCCCGAGCAACGGCCCGCTGGCCTGAATCGATGCCTGGATGACGGTTTTGGCTGCCTGGGCGGGCGACGCGCCACCCGCCTGGACGGTGTTGACGTACGCGACGACGACGCGGCCGGCGACGACGTCCATGCTCAGGAAATCCAAGAGTTCGCGGCTGTCAATGCCCGCGTGGTGTTCGGCGCGCTGCGTCCAGGTGTTCGTTAGGGCCGTGACGTGGCGCCAGAGGCAACTCCCGCCGCGAGTGCAGATGCCGCCCTCGTGCACACCCGCCGCAGCCGTCACCCGCTCCAGGACCGGCTGGCCGGCAAAGGCCGCGTCGCCGAACACGACCACCACATCCCAGGATGCCGG
>JBFJYU010000364.1:0-2664 GCA_041622435.1 Thermoplasmatota archaeon
CAACTCGTCGTCGGCCACTGGTCCCCGAGCTACATCTACCACAACATCGGCGGCTTCGCGGCCAAGCTGCACGCCCAGGACGTGGAGGCGCTCGCCGCCGTCACGCAGGTGCGCCAGATCGAGTGGAGCCAACCCGGCCAGCCGGAGCTGAACACGGCCACCGAAACCATGGGTGTTCGCGCCGTCCAGCAGTCAATCCAGCCCGTCGAGCCCCCCGGCGCCGACCCCGGCATCACCGGCGAAGGCGTTGTCATCGCCATCATGGACAGCGGCTTCGACGGCGACCACGTCGACCTCGACGGCCAGATCCTGCGCTTCATCGACTGGTCCGACAATGGCGCGGAAGTCGACCCGTACGACGGCGGCAACCACGGCACCCACGTGGCCTCCATCGCGCTTGGACTCGGCATCGGCAACCCCGCCTACACGGGCGTCGCCCCCGGAGCCAAGATGATCGGCTTCCGCATCCAGAGCGACGACACCAAGGCCGCCGCCATCGCCAGCGCCGACTGGATCCTCGACCACCCCGAGGAGCAGGTGCGCGTCTCAACCATCAGCTACGGCTTCGGGCGCACCAGCGACGGCACCGACGCGCTGGAACTGGCCATGGACCGCCTGTGGGAAGGCGGCGTCGTGCCGTTCAAATCCAACGGCAACAGCGGCCCCGAGAAAGGCACCGTGACGATCCCTGGCGGCGCGCGGGGAATCCTGTCAACCGGCGCCATCTACGACCCGGGCGAGGACGGCGTTCGGCTGCGCCCCGGCAGCAGCCGCGGCCCCACCGAGGATGGTCGCATCAAGCCGGACATCGTGGCCCCCGGCTCGACGATCACGGCGGCCGCCGAAGGAACCCACGACGGCTACCGCGCCTCGTCGGGAACCAGCATGGCCAGCCCCTTCGCCGCCGGCGTCGCGGCACTCATGATCAGCGCCGACGGGACCCTCACCAACGCCGACGTGCGCCGCATCATCGAGGACACGGCGTGGAATCGCGGCCCCGCCGGCCCCGACATCGACTGGGGCGCCGGCCAGGTCGACGGCTTGCGCGCCGTCCAGCAGGTTCTCCTCGAACGGGCAATCCGCGAAGCACTGCCCTGGTCGCAGGTGGCCGCGTGGAACGTGACGGGGCCCGCGTTTTTGGGGCACCAGTACATCGAGTTGTCGGGGCCGTCCGGCGCGGACTCCTTCGAGGTCCTCGAAGCGGGCCAGACCCTCGGCGTGACCCTGTTGGCCGACGGCCTGGAGGGAGGGGGCCAGGGCACCCGCGCCATCACCGCCATCATCGACCAGCCCGACGGCGACCGGTTCGTGTATTCGCCCTTCTCGGCCATGAGCCGTCAGCAGACGCACAACGCGGCCAGCGCCATCAACGGCACCTACCAGGTGAGCGCCACCGGCCTGGACGGCGGCAACGGCGTGAACGTGGATGTGGTCGGCGCCGTGGCGCTCGTGGGCAACCCGTATATTCTGCCCGGCGACGCGGACGCGTACCAGGAATTGGGCGGGCCGGGCGGCGCCGAGGCCGACAACGGCGCAGCGGGCCCGGTGGGAGCCCTTGCCTTCGCCGGCGTGACTGGCCTCGTCTACGTTCGCCGCCGAGCCGGATAGGCGCGGGCGCGGGCGCGGGCGTCCTAGAGTCCGACCAGATCGTCGTCCATCAGGAACGTGACGCTGGTGATCCACGTGCTGTAGCCGCGCTCCTGCACCAAGCGAACCTCGCGCTCACCCGACAGCAGTTCCAGGTGCTCCGGCGGCACCTCGATGCGGTACGGCGGCACCTCGCCGACGCCCGTGTGGACGCCGGCCACGTCCAGCGCCTGCTGGGCCGTCCACCACATGACGCGGTGCGTGTATTGGCGGTCGAAGCTTTGCAGCGTGCAGCCCCACGGGTACGGCTCGCCGGCGCAGAAGCCCAGCAGCGCGTAGATGTAGGGCATCATGACCACGGTTCCGACCTCGTGGTCGTCGACGAACAGGTGATAGATGCGGGGCGACGGCGGGAACAGCGGCGACTGGTACCAGAACTCCTCGGTGCCGTGGCCGCTGGTGGTGAGTTCGATCACGGCGCGGGCCGGGGCGTCCCCGAAATCCACGGTCGTGGTGCGGCTGGAGCCGTCGCCATGGGTGCTCGTCCACAGCCAGGCTGGCGTCACCTCGTCCGCCTTGTGCATGACGAGGCCAAGGGGATCGTTGTAGAAATCCAGTCGGATCGTGATGATGAAGCCCGGGTTGCCGACGTAGGTGCCCGTCGAGTGGCGCACGTCGACCTGCTCGCCCGGCGGCATGAGCGCCGCGAACTCCGTCAACTCCTTGGTGATGGTGAAGTCGGTGCGGGGAGTCGTGCCGTGCAGCACCTCCACGCCTCCGACGGCGACCATGAACAACCGGTCCCAGGGGTCGCCAATCGGGTGGTTCTCGTACGTCATCACGACGCGCGTCCAGGGCACGTCCGGTACCGTGATGAGCGCGCTCTTGGCGCCGCCGCGGAACGTCCACTCGTCGTCTTCGAACGGCGTCACCGTCGCCACGGGCAGCGCCGCCGGAATGTCCGGGCCATTCTGGGGCACCCCATGCACCGTGTGACCGGCAGCGGGGGAGAGGGGAACCAACACAGCAAGAACCAGGAGCGCCAACCAACGAACCATGCCACGGCAAAGATGCGGC
>JBFJYU010000365.1:0-2640 GCA_041622435.1 Thermoplasmatota archaeon
CTCGTGCCAGAAGCAGTAGATGCGGCCCCCGGGCCCGGCGACGTTCTCGGCACCCTCGACGCCCAAGCGCACCGTCCAGCGCAGCAGCGTGAATTGCAGCCATGCCAGCAGGGCCGCTGCCCAGCAGGCGGTCCACCAGAACGGGCGCCACCACAGGGGAACGTCGTCAACCCGGTAAGCCACGGCGCGCCATGCATGGCCAGGTTCAAGGGACCCACGATTCGCCCTCGCCCCTGGCTGCCGTCCTGGTCCCTTCGGGGTGCCGCCGGGAAAGCGTCTTTACACCCTTCCTTATGTTTTGTAATTCATGCATGGAAAATGGTCTGTTGCCCTAATTTTCGCACTTGTCGCCGCAGCTCCCGCCGCCGCTGACGACACGGTTGTCGTCCATGTGGACGAGGAGGAACCCGGCGTACATGCTGCCTACACATACGACGGCAGCGACGGCCGGCACGGTGGCGTGTTCCACATCGGCGCCGACGGCTTTTCGTGCACGGGCGGCGGTGAGATGTACGATTACCGCTGCGTCAGCCTGCCGTAGGGCGGGCGGCGGCCGAGCTAGCGGGGAAGGCCCCCAAGTACGTCCTCGATCC
This sequence comes from Thermoplasmatota archaeon, assembly GCA_041622435.1. Classification (GTDB taxonomy): domain Archaea; phylum Thermoplasmatota; class E2; order JACPAO01; family JAHFTW01; genus JBFJVP01. The sequence goes on from JBFJYU010000365.1 coordinate 594, forward strand.
AGTCGAGCAGGCGCTCCCGTGCGGCGGCGCCGGCCGGCGTCAGCGCGACGTTTCCTTGGTCGTCGCTGGCTGCGAGGCCTCGACCGTCGAGGAGATCCAGGTAGGCGCGGAAGATGTCGTAGTTCACGCGCGTCGCCCGCTGAAGGGCCGATCGGCTGAGGCCGCCCGGGCGACCGTGGAGGGCGTCAAGAAAGCGCGCCAGGACGAAGAGGTCCGGCTTACGCACGGGCGTCCCCCGCCTCGTTGAAGAGATCGGGGGCGGGCGTTCGCCGCAGGTGGCGCAGGGCGAGCAGAATCCGCGTGGTCAGGGCCAACCAGGCGAGCACGGCGAAGACCCACAGGCCGCCCATGAGCCACGACAGCCAGGCGCGAGCGTCATCGAAGCCGGGCCCACTGGCGAAGGGGCCGTTATCCATGTACTCAATGCCGAAGAAGCCCACCAGGAGCAGCATGGGCGCAGCCAGAACCAGCAATCGCAGGTTTGCCCGCAAGTGATCTTGGCCGCGCTCAACGAGCCACATGAGACGTTCGCTGCCCCCCGCTGGCCGGCGCGTGCGCGGGGTCCAACTGGCACCAAGGAGTGCCAGCGCCACCCCGGCAAGCACGACCTCGGCTGCCACGAAGTTGCCGTGGGTCTCAAAATCCGCCCGGTGGCCGACCTCGATGGTGTGCCCCGACGTGAAGGGGTTGCGATCTTCGAGTGCCGCCCACATGTAGGGCTCCAGGTAGCGGTTGGGGTCCGAGGCGCCAAACGCCGCTGCCAGCGGGTTGGGGCCGGGCACTGGCTCCATGCCGAACCGGTAGTAGAGCGTCCACGTGGCCTGGAGGCCCGGCCGCACGTCCCACGGAACCTGCGCCTCATGGAAACCCAATTCGAGAAAGTCGAGGCGGTTCCCCTTGGTTTCGAACAGCACCGTCTCGGCGCCGGCGGGGCTCAGGGCGGTTGCCGCGAGCCTGAAGTCGTAGCGACCAAACACGCTGCGGTAGCCGAAGGCGACGTCGCCGTATCGGATTTGCACGTGGTCGCCGGGTCCTGCGTCGATGATCGCTTCCACCACCCCGATTTGGTCCTCGGCCGCAACCTGCCAGTCGATCTCGCCCGTATCCGGCGCAGACAGCCTCAGGACATGAGCGAAGCCAACGACGACGAGGACGGCGAGCACGGCGACGCTGGCCAAGCGGAACAGGTGGGCACGATTGCGGTGCATACTGGGTCAAATGCGCCGCATCTTGAAACCGCTTCCTCCGTTAGCGTCGCAGAGCCAACCAAGGCGCCGCCGCTAGCCCGTGAAGAGGCCATCAAAGATGGGCCTGGAGGACGCGCCCTTCAGAATCGTCGCCGAGTAAACGTCGCTTCCAGCAAGGCGGCCCTCTTCGCCGGTGTGGCGGGTATCGGCCCAGATGATGTGCGCCGAGTCCGCGGTGGTGTCGAGTCCAATGTAGTCGCCGATGAATGGGCTGCCCGACTGGTGGTGGCCCTTGTCCCCATCGAAATTCCATTCCGTGACGCGGATGTTGGGGTGGAAGCTCTCGCCGCCTGCGTCCGAGTAGGCGTAGTAAACATCCAGCAAGCGGTTTTCTAGGTCGCCGCGGCGGTCGTACCAGGCCACGTGGACGCCGCCGTCGGGGTCCACATCGATCCAGGGCATGAACTGGTCGCCGGCCTCCACGTCATTGACCGCAACAGGATCACTCCAGGTTAGCCCGTCGTCACTCCAGCGCAGGAGCACCTGCACATCGGAGTTGAATTCGCCCGCCTGGTCGGCCCACACGACGTAGCGTCGTCCATCGAATTCGCCGCCCGACGTATCGATGGCCAGCACGGGGTAGGTACTGAGTCGGTAGGTGCTGGGCCCGGTGCCGTCACGGTTGCTGCCGCTCTTGAGCGGGTTCATTTCGAAGGCGGCCCGCGCGGGCGCAAACGTGGTTCCGGCTGGCGTGACGATGCCTTCGGTGTAAGCGAGAACGGCGCCATCGCCGGTGCCCAGCCCGCCGCGGGCGTCGCTGGGCGTGAAGTCCGCCCAGATCATGGCGATGGCGTCGCCGC
>JBFJYU010000366.1:0-2639 GCA_041622435.1 Thermoplasmatota archaeon
GGCTCTTCGCCGTACTCATCCATGTAGGCTTGCTTGAACGCGGAGGTGGCGATGGTTTCAGCCGCCTCGGGAGTGGTTCCGCCCAGCCCCTCCAGGATGTACTTGCCCGACGAGTCCTTGCCGATCAGTTCGACGAAATCATCGTCCTTCACGCCCTCGCTGAAGAAGAAGACAGAATCGGCCATCAGGCCCTTCTCGAAAGCGGCCGTAACGACCTGGCTGCCCTCCGGCGGGTAGCCGAAGAAGGCGATGGCGTCGGGCTTGCCCTTGCCAGCCGTGGTCACCTGACTGTCGTACGAGACAGCCTTGTCCTCTAGCAAAACCGTCCGCACGACGGTTCCGCCGAGAGCCGTGAACGACTCCTCAAAGACGCGCCCCAGGCCCTCGCCGTAGGGGTTGTTGATGGCGATGATGGCAACCGTTGTGCAGCCGTCATCGTAGACCATCTGGGCGAGGACCTTGCCCTGCAAGGCGTCGCTGGGGGGCACGCGGGCGAACCAGCCCTTGTTGTCCTGGCCCTCGGTCAACTCGGGGCTGGTGGAGGCGGGCGTCATGACGAACACCTCGTTGTCGATGGCCAGCGGCAGGATGGCGCCGGTGACACCCGAGGAAGCCGCCCCGGCCACGCCGGCCACACCCTGGTTGACCAAGTCCGTGAAACCCGTCGCGGCCTGGATCTTGTCCGTCCGACTGTCGCCCCGGACGAGTTCAACCGGATTGCCGTTGACGCCGCCCACGTCGTTGATGTGCTTGATAGCCAACTGGGCCGCTTGCTCCATACCTGCGCCGAAAACCGCCAGATCGCCGGTGAGCGGCAACATGGTACCCAGCTTCAGCGGGTCGCCCAGCGGCTGCACTTGCAATTCGGCGGCGTGCGGCGCCGGCATGGCGGGCATGTCAGCCAGTGGTACGGGGTCGGCGGCGTGACTCGCGGCGCTGCCTCCGCAACTGGTCTTGACATTTTCCTCGACGGTGCCGACGCAACCCGCCATCACCGACGCCGCAAGCAGCAGCGCAACGGTAGCAATCGTCGTCCGATTTGACCCGTTCGTGAACATTGAAACCCTCCGATTTGGCCAAACATCTGGGGCCGGCCGTTAAGGGTTCCGAGACCCCGCCGTCGAGCCGGATCGGTGCCTGCGCAAGAGCTCGGCAAGACTGCTGTTAACAATGCGGGTCGCACGGTGCCGGCTCTTCCGGTTCGTCCGGTTCGTCGGCACCTTCCTCGGTGTCGGCGCGCTGCAGTTGACCGATGTCCAAGTGGATCGAACCCGCCGAGGCGCCGGCATCGCCCCGGATGGCGATCCACCATTCTCCCGCGACGGGCTTTTCCAGAACCATTTGGCTTTCGGGAGCCGTGTGAGCCCAATCCGGGCAGTTGGAGCCACTCCCGCTGCAGTTGGGCGGAATGTAGCGCACGTCGACCCCGTACGGCGTGGGCGTGTCAAGCGTGGCATTGATCACGAGGCGAACCGTGTCGGGTCGAACCGTGAACCAGGGCTGGTCACGGAACCCCGGGTGAACCGTCAGGACCGGCGCAGACACGAAATCTAGGTCCAGCGTCGACATGATCCATTCGCCCCTGAGGCTGATGTCGGGTTGCCCGACGGCTTGCGGGGCGTCGGCCTCGTTGACGTCATCGGCGCAGCCGGCGAGGCTCGCCGCCATCAGCATGATGAGAACGGAGTTTTTCATGCGGACGGGAAGAATCTGGGCCTTCAAAGCTGTGCCCTCGGACGTTCGCGCTTGCGGGCTGCGGCGGGAGCGGCGGTCAGGCGTCGATGCGCGATGTCAGGGCCTGGACGGGGCCCGGCGGCGATGGTTCGCCGACGCTCCGCCCGGCTGGACGTGCCTTGCCGGTGCCTAGCAGAGCGCTTCGCACGGGTGGCCGTGGCCGTCGTCGGCCGCCGGCACATCTTCAAGGAGCTGTCCGACGAGGACGTGGTAGCTGCCCGCGGCGGCGCCGACGTCGGCGAAGGCGACGACGTGCCATTCGCCGGCCTCGGGGGCGTCGATGACGAGTTGAGCCTCGCCATCGGTGGTGACGCGGTAGGCGCAGTCGCCCTGCAAGGTGTCGCAGCCGGCTGGGGCGAAGCGGAGGGTGAGGCCGTTGGGCGTCGTCATCTGAACCGAGACGTTCACGACCAACGTGGTTGCGTTGGACTTGACGATGAAAGCGTCCACCTCCTCCAGGGCGCCATAGACGGCCAGGTTGGATGCGGTGATCACGTCGCGATCAAGTTCGGAGAACGCCCACACGGCCGCGCCGCCGGCGCTGTCGTCGGCTTGCGCCGCGTTGACGGCCTCGTCGTCGGTGCATCCGGAAAGCGCAATGATCAGGAGCGTGGCAGCAAAGAGTCGCATGCCCCGGACCAGGCGCGCATCCAACATGAACTGTGTGGGATAACCGACGCCGGGTCTCACACGAGCGCGGTCACGACCAGATCGCTGCCGGCGTGGAAGATGTGGCCGCGGTGGTAGCGGGCGTCCCATGTGCTGCCGGCGGCGGGCTCGATGTCCAGGATTTCCGGGTTGTCGGGGTCCTCGAAGCTGACCATGAGGGTGCCGCCCGTGTACCAGCCCATCACGAACGCCTGCTGGCCCTTGATGATGTCGCCGAAGTGGCTGCCGCAGTTGAC
>JBFJYU010000367.1:0-2637 GCA_041622435.1 Thermoplasmatota archaeon
ACATCATGGAGCCCGCCGCCGTCGGCCGTGGCATGGACCTCAACACCGCCAGCGTCGCCTTCGGCCGCACGACCAAGGTGTCGGGCAGCACCGATTACAGCACCCTCGCCGGCAGCGAGATCGTCGTCGTCTCCGCCGGCATGCCCCGCAAGCCCGGCATGACCCGCGCCGACCTGCTCGGTATCAACATCAAGATCATGAAGGACATCTGCTCGCAGGTCAAGCAGCACGCCCCGGACTGCGTGTTCCTTCTCGTCACCAACCCGGTGGACATCCTTCTCTACATCTGCTGGAAGGAGCTGGGCTTCCCCCGCGAGCGCGTGATCGGCATGACCAGCATGCACGACTCCAGCCGCTTCACGGACATCGTGCGCGACGCGACCGGCGACCGCAACGTCCGCGCCACCATCCTGGGCGAGCACGGCGAGACCATGTTCGTCAGCCCGAGCCTGAGCAGCCCCGAACTCGAGGGCGGCGACTGGGCGGCGTGGGAGAAGACCACCCGCGGCCGCGCCATGGAAATCATCGAGCGCGTCGGCGCCACCGCCTACGCCCCGGGCGCCTGCACCGGCCGCATGGTCAAGGCCATCGTCGAGGACACCCGCGAGGAGATCCCCACGGGCGTCATCCTGCAAGGCGAGTACGGCCACAGCGACGTCGCCACCGGCCTGCCCGCCGTGCTCGGTCGCGGCGGCCTGAAGCGCATCGTCACCTACGACCTGACGGCCGAGGAGAACGCGAAGCTCCAAACCACCGTCGACGCGGTGAAGGAGAAAATCGCCGAAGGCCTGGGCCTGCTGCAAGCTGCCTGAGTCGCTCCCGATAGCCGGAATGGCAGCCGCCGCCGGCACCGCCATGGTGCCGGCGCGGCCCCCAGCCGGCCAGGGCCGCCCTACGAGTACGTCTGGGTGGGCACGAGGCGAACGCTCCCGTAGAGGAACCGGTCCGCCACTTCACGCACGCCCGCCACGGCAACCAGTTGGCACGTTGCATCCTGGCCCAAGTCGCCGACATCGCGAATCAGTTGGCCGGTCTCGCCCAGGTTGATATTCATGGCGGGCAGCAGCGGCGCCGCGCCCGGGTACGTCCAGGTGATGCATTCGCCGCCCGGCGCGTCGGGGATCGCCATCGGCGGTGGCGGGATGGCGACTGCGCCCAGGCGCACCAGTGCGTGTGTCATGACATCCAGCATGGTTTGCAAGCCGCCCACCAGGCTGCCCTCAAGGCACCGCGCCTCCAGGACCTGGAGTGTATCCAGCGGCGTGTGGATTGGGTACGTGATGAACGAAACCGCCTGGCTGCCAGGCGGGCCGCCCAAGTGGTACGTCGGCGTGCCGCCGAGGTAGACGTTGGCAACGCCCTGCCGGCCGAAATTGACGTGGTCGCTGGTGCCGATGGGTCCCAGGCCGCCAACGGTGAGCAGGTGGATCGTCTTCGTGCGGTCGATGACCTCCGACGGAATGGCCGTGTCGCTGAGGCCTCCCTCGATGCCGCTGTGCAGCCAGGCCTGGCGTGGGTCGCCCTGGCCCAGCAGTCTCTGGTCGTGCACGACCTTGACGTGGAATGGTGTGTCCGGGTCGCCGCACGGCCAGTTCAGGCCCGGCGGGTCAGTGTTGATGTTGGCTACCAGGTCGATGCTGGGGTCTGCCATGTAGTCCTGCACGAAGCGGGCGGAGCCACCGAGGCTGATCTCTTCCAGGTCGAAGAAGGCGAAGGCGATCGTATACGGGAACTGCCAATTCTGGAATGCCTCCGCCATGGCGAGCAGGGCCCCCACGCCGGCGCCGTTGTCCCAGGCGCCGAAGATCGTGGTGCCGAAGCCCGCGTCCAGCGTGTCGTAGTGGGCCGACAGAACCACCCACTTGTCGGGATGGGTCGTGCCGGGCTTGACGCCGATGACGTTCACGCCGCGGCCGAAGTCGTGCCGCTCGACGTTGAGTCCAAGGCCGTCGAGGATAGCGGCGAGGTCGTCCACCGCCGCCTGCCGGAACGGCGGGAACAGGGGCGTTCGGAAGGGGTGTGTCATCGCGTACGAGTCAATGTAGTCGCGCGCAACCTGGCCACTGGGCCACGTACCCGTTGTCACCGAATCCGGTTCGCCACCAGCCACATTCACCGCCGACGGTAGCACCAGGAGCGCCACCGCCATGGGCGCTATCCACCACCCCTTCATGCCCAGCGATCGGCGGCCGGTCATTAGGACTTGCTGGCCGACTTGCTCAGATGAAGGCACCCGAGGTCGGCTGGGGTTTCGCCTGTGCGTCCCGCTCCGCGCGCCGAACGGTCTCCTCCAACTCCTGCGCCTCCTTCTCCAGGGGCTTGGTGTCGACGGTGACGCTGGGGATGAGGCGGTCGAGCGCCTTGATCAGCGCGACGGCCGCGCGGCCGTCGGGGTTCTCGGCGTCCGCCTCGACGACCAGGGCGCCGGCGCACACCTTCTCCCGGCGCGCCCGCGTCAGGATGACGGCGGCCACGCCGCCCAGCATGGCGCGCTGCAGTGGTTCGACCTCGATGGCGAGCAGTTCCTTGAGGGCGATGTCGTCGCCGCCGGCCGCAAAAACCGTTGGTTCCTTGTCCTCATCGTCCCGAACGACGCCTTCCAGGCACAGGATCATGTTGGCGCCGCCTTGGCGGGCC
>JBFJYU010000368.1:0-2593 GCA_041622435.1 Thermoplasmatota archaeon
CATCAACACAAGGGCCGCCGCAACCGCCCCCATTCCGTTCCAGTTCATTGTTGGTCATCCTGTGGCCGCAACCACAAACGCTCCACAAACCTCGCCAACTTAGCCCCCCTTGCTGCGTTCTTCCCCCCATGAAGGCACTTGTTGTGATATTGCTCCGGGGCCCGGGAGCATCGCGACAACCATGCCTAAGAAAGCCCACCTGCTGCGAGGTTCCGGTGGTTCCAATGATGAAACGTGCGATGATCCCAGTGGTCGCCCTTCTGGTGGTCAGTTCCTCGGCTGGCGCCCAGTTGCCTGAGGACCCTGTCGACGAGCTCGTGCAACTTTTGTTGAACACCGCGGACGACCTCCTTGGGACCATCAACGACCTCATCGGACCACCCGGTTGTATCCGGCCCGGGCCGCCGACGGACTTGCTGGCTACACAGGTTGCCGGCGGCTACGAGTTAACGTGGACCGCGCCGACCAATACGGGGTCAGACCCCCTGACGGCGTACCACATCTACCGCATCGACGCTGACCCCATCGACACGCTGACGCCAATCGTGGTGGGACCCGCCACAACATCCTACACGGATCCGGGGGGCCCGGCCTGGACGGCGATCTACATCGTCGTGTCGGTCAACAAGTGCGGCGAGGGCGGCTTTTCGGATCCGACGTTCGTCGTGGGCGGACGCGCGGAGGCGGAGTTCGATACGCCCGACTACCCTCACTGCATCGTGCTCGCCATCATCAATCCGCCCCAGGCCCCCTACTATCTTGGCCCGTTCGCCGAATGCCTGACGCCTGTGCCGGGTGCCTTTTGAAGCGATCCGTGTGGCTTGTGTTGGCGCTGCTGGCGTTGCCCGTGTCCGGGCAGCCGGCGTTTGGCGAGTTGCGGTCCAGCGAGGTGAACCTCCGGGATGCTGTGGCCAACGGGCCCGGCGTGGCCTTGACCGTTGGAGGGCCCGGCCAACCCCTTGCCAAAGGGTTGCTCATCGAAATCACCGGCGCCGTCGTTGACATGGAAACCCACACGACGCGGCAAGACCTCGTCGTGGCTGGCACCGCTCTCACCTCGCCGCCGGAGATATCCCACCAACGCCTGGTGGACGTTCGCGGTGCCTTGCGGCCGCACGCCAACAGCCTGGAGTTGGTTGGCATCACGCATGGCGAGCTACGGGCCAGCGGCGACTGGACGGTTCGCAATGCGGTCGGCTCTGTCCAGGCGCCAGACCGAGCCCTGACCGGGCTGCCGCTGCCCGCGGCGGATGTCGATACAGCCCTGTCGCTGGCGGCATCGCCGGGCGCCGAATTGGGCATGGCTGGCGACTTCACGTTGGTCGTCTGGGAGTGGAGTGGTCGCCTGGATAGTAACGATGGGCCCGTTGAGATCACGAGCGGCGAGCAGGCCGGAACGCTCCAGGACCCCAGCGGCTCGTTGCCCGCGAGTTCAGGCACCACCCTGCAACAGGTGATCCTGAGTGTCACCAATGGAACGGCACAAGTGCGCGGCCTGCCCGCCGCCAGCCGTGCCTACGTGACGGGGGCTGATGTTGCGGCCACCAGTGTCGTGTTCTATGGCGTGGTGGGCCAGTTGTCAGATGGCGATCGGTTGCGGCCCATCCAGGCGGATCAGGTCGCCATAACCGGCGATCTTCGTTTGAACCTCGAACGCGTGGATGGTGACGAGCTTGTTGCTCAGTTGCTCAGTGGAGTGACGGCCGTTACGGCTGATGGCGCCCCCCTTGCTTGGGTGGCGCCGTTGCCCGCCGAAGGGCGCCGGTGGCGATTCGCCTGGCCCGTTGCTTTTGCGCTGTTGGCTGTGCCGCCGGTTCTCATGACGTGGCGGCATCGGTCCGTCGCGGCCCGCATGGACGATGTGGCGTTCCTGGTGCGTTCCGGTCAGCACCAGGCGGCGTCCGATCTGGCGAAGCGCCTCGCTCGCCATCGGGGTGTCGGCCGCGAGGCAACCGTGGCCATCGTTCAATCCAAGTTGGCGCTCGGCCAGTGGCAGGATGCGGAGGCCTATTCGGTGGGTGCGCTCGCGGTCGCGCCTTCGGACCACAACGTCGTCTGGCTCGGGTCCGGCGAGGGCGATCCGCGCAACTCGGTGTCGTACGGACTCGGCGTCTGGCGCTCGACCGATGGCGGCGCGAGCTGGAGTCACCTCGGCCTGCGCGCAACGGAGCGCATCAAGCGCATCGTAGTGGATCCGCGCAACCCCGACGTCGCGCTGGTCTGCGCGCTCGGCCGGGAATGGGGCCCCAACGAAGAGCGGGGCGTGTTCAAGACGACCGATGCCGGCAGGACCTGGCGCAAGGTCCTCTACATCGACCAGGACACCGGCTGCTCCGACCTCGACCTCGACCTGTCCAACCCGCGCAACGTGTACGCCGGCATGTGGACGTTCCGGCGCCGCCCTTGGCGGTTCGACGATGGCGGCAAGGCGACCGCGTTCTACGTGTCCCGCGACGCGGGAGAGACGTGGAGGAAGATCACCACGTTCCCGAACGAGCCGATGGCCCGGATCGGCATCTCCGTCGCACAGTCCCGACCGAGCGTCGTCTACGTGATCACGGAGTTCCCGACGGCGGGCACACTGTTCCGCTCC
>JBFJYU010000369.1:0-2561 GCA_041622435.1 Thermoplasmatota archaeon
CATGCCCGGCGCCGACAACGCCCGCAACTACAGCCAATGCGACAGCCTGCTCATCGGCGACGAGTGTGGTGCCCACACGTTCCCCTTCATCGACGTCAAGAACCCCACGGCCCAAATGGAGCACGAGGCCACGACGTCCAAAGTCGGCGAGGACCAGATTTTTTACTGCCGCCAACGCGGCCTCTCAGAGCAGGAGGCGGTCAATCTGATCGTCAATGGCTTCTGCAAGTCGGTGTTCAAGCAACTCCCCATGGAGTTCACGGTGGAGGCCCAGAACCTGCTGGACCTCAAATTGGAGGGGGCCGTCGGATAACCCGACCGGCCATATCCATTCATTTCACGAGGAATTGACCATGCTCAAGATTGAGAACCTCCACGTCAGCGTCGAGGGTAAGGAAATCCTGAAGGGCCTCTCCCTTGAGGTGCCCGAGGGCGAAGTGCACGCCATCATGGGCCCCAACGGCTCGGGCAAGTCCACGCTAGCCCACGTGCTGGCTGGCCGCGAGGGCTACGAAGTCACTGCGGGCAGCGTGACGTACATGGGCAAGGATTTGCTGGACATGGACCCCGAGGACCGGGCCCGCGAGGGCGTGTTCTTGGCGTTCCAGTACCCAGTGGAGATTCCCGGCGTCAACAACACGTACTTCCTGCGCGAGGCTCTGAACGCCATTCGCAAGCACCGCGGAGAGTCGGAGTTGGACGCGATGGATTTCCTGGATTTGGCCAAGGCCAAGGCGACCATTCTGGGCTTGAAGGATAACCTGCTCACGCGCTCCGTCAACGCCGGCTTCAGCGGCGGCGAGAAGAAGCGCAACGAGATTTTCCAGATGGCGATCCTGGACCCCAAGCTGGCGATCCTGGACGAGACCGATTCCGGGCTCGACATCGACGCGCTGCAAGCGGTGGCTGGCGGCGTCAACGCCCTGCGCCGCCCGGACAACTCCGCCATCGTGATCACCCATTACCAGCGCTTGCTGGATCACATCGTTCCCGACCACGTACACGTTCTTTCCGGCGGCCGCATCGTCAAGAGCGGCGGCAAGGAGTTGGCGCTGCAACTGGAAGAGGAAGGCTACGGCTGGATCGAGGCATGAAGGCGGAGGCGACCATGATCACCCTGCCCGGCGGCGGGCCCCAATGGCTGCGCGAGCGGCGCCAAGCCGCAGCGGCCCGGCACGAGAAGAACGGCCTGCCGACCCGGCACGATGCGCGCTGGCTCTACACGGATGCGACCCTGTTCACGGGCGCGGCCGTGGCGCCGGGCGCGGGGAGCGGGACCAGCGCGGCCGTCGAGGCCATGGCGGTTGAGGGTCTTGCCCATCGTGCGGTGATCGTGGATGGGCGTTTCGCGCCCGAGTTGTCCACGGCGCCCGAGGGCGTCCGGTTGCTCTCGCTGGACTCGGACGACGAGGTCATTCGGCAGCACCTGGACATGGCCGGAGAGCACGGCGACGGGCTCAGCGACCTGAACGGCGCGCTGTGGGAGGGCGGCCTGCTGGTCGACGTCTCCCGCGGCGCCCAGGCGGCGCTCCATTTGATTCATATCCGCACCGCCCCCGGTGTCAGCCACGACCGCGTGCTCGTGCACGTGCGGGACGGCGGCGAGTTGACCCTGTTCCAGGAGGAATCCGGGGACGCGGCGGGCGTGGTCGTCAACGCCGTCACGGAGATTCACGCCCACGCGGGTGCCCGGGTGCACCGGGACCACTTCCAGGATTACCCCTCGGACGCGGCGGCGGCGCACACGGTCCTCGCACAGGCCTGGCGGGACGCAACGATCGAGGATGTCAACCTTCACCTCGGTGGGGCCCAAAGCCGCACGACGCATGTCGCCCGGCTGCTGGAGCAGGGGTCCACGGCGGTCCTCGACGGCCTCTACGTGGTGGCCGGCGAGCAGCGCACGGACCACTGGACCCGCGTGGACCACGCCGCCCCCGACGCAACCAGCCAGTCGCTCTACAAGGGCGTCCTGTCCGGCAAGAGCCGCGGCGCCTTCACGGGCAATGTGCTCGTGCGCCCGGGTTCCCGGGGCACGTCCGCGACGCAGGAGAACCGCAACCTGCTGCTGTCCAGGGGCGCCCTCGCCCAGTCGACGCCCCAGATGGAGATCCACAACGACGATGTGCAGGCCCGCCACGGCAGCACCATCGGCCGCTTGGACGAGAACGCGTTGTTCTTCCTGCGCAGCCGCGGCATCGACGAGGGACGCGCCCGGTCCATGCTCACCCAGGCGTTTGCAGGCGAAGTGCTCGACCGCATCGCCGTGCCTGCCGTTGAGGCCGCCATTCGGGACCGTATCGAGTCGTGGTTCCAGGAGCGTGAAGAATGACCCAGGCAGTGATCAATTACGACGTTGCCGCGGTGCGGGCCGATTTCCCGGCCCTGCACCAACAGATTCGCACCAGCCCATTGGCCTATCTGGACAACGCGGCAACCACCCAGAAGCCCCGCCAGGTGCTCGACGCCGTCAACCACTACTACGAGCACGACAACGCCAATGTCCACCGTGGCGTCCACGCCCTGAGTGAGCGTGCGACGGCAGCCTACGAGGGCGCCCGTCG
>JBFJYU010000370.1:0-2548 GCA_041622435.1 Thermoplasmatota archaeon
ACGGCGCGGCCACCTTGTACCTGCGAGCCTCCGGCCGGCCGATCGATGCCCTGCTGGTCTGGACCAAGCGAAATGGGGCCGGCGTATACACGCGTCCGTCCGCAGCGACGGCATTTCCGGACCTGTTAACGCCGCGGCAAGGCGATGCCTTGGCGGTCGCTGCCGGCGCCGGCTATTACGATGTCCCCCACCGCGTCGGGCTTCGCGTGATCGCCGAGAAGCTGGGCATCAGTGTCGGTGCCGCGTCGGGTCTGCTGCGCCGTGGCGAGGCCGCCGTCATCAAGGCCTACCTGGACCACGCCGCCCGCGAGCGCTGGGCCGACGTTCCGGGCGCCACAGGCGACGACGGGTCGCCCTCCCGCCCGTTTGCAACGGCGGAAAAAGCCGACGCGGGGCACGCGATGGAATCGCCCGCCCCCAGGCGACCACAAGGCAACGAGTTTCAAGGTGGCCAGAGATGAACTCCTACGTGCCGGAGCAGACCCCGCAGGAGCCAAAGGCCGCCATCGCCGCGGCGGCCCAGGACGATCTCGACGAGCCGGAGACTGGCCAGCCCATCATCGCCGTCGGCGCGTCGGCGGGTGGCCTGAAAGCCCTGAAGTCCCTGGTTGGCGGCTTGCCGAAAAACCTGGGAGCGCCCGTCCTGGTGGTGCTCCACATGGACCCGGGCCACCCGAGTGGCGTCGCGGCCCTGTTGCAACGCGCAACTGAACTCAAGGTCAAACAGGCCGAGGACGGAGAGCCCCTCGAAAACGGCTGCATCTACATTTCGCGCCCGGATCACCACCTTGAGGTGCGAAAGGGTCACGTTCACCTGAACCGGGCCGCGCGTCTGCACTTCTCACGGCCCAGCATCGATCGGCTCTTCGCCTCGGTCGGACGGGCCTTCGGTGCCAACGCCATCGCCGTTGTCCTCAGTGGCTCGGGCGCCGACGGCAGCGCAGGCGTCATCGACATCAAGGGCCGGGGCGGGGCCGTGGTGGTCGAGGACGCCTCAACGGCCGACTTCGCGGCGATGCCGGATGCCGCAGCTCGAACCGGGTGCGCCGACGCGGTCCTGCCGGTTGATGAGATCCCGGGGTTCATCGTGCGCACCCTCAGCGCCGAGCGCGTATCCCTACCCGACGACGATTGGAGCCAACTGATCCAACTGCTCAAAGGGGCCTTCGGCACCGACTTTTCCGGCTACCGGGGCACCACGCTTCGGCGACGCCTCCAGCGCCGGCTGGCCGCCACGGGCGCTGCTGACCTCGGCGACTACGTCAAGCGCCTTGAGTCCGACCAAGAAGAACTGGCCAACCTCCACGCGGCGTTTCTCATCAAGGTCAGCAGCTTCATGCGCGAACCCCTGGCCTGGAAAGAATTGTCCCGCGTCGCCATCGAGCCCGTCGTCGCGGCTGCCCCCGCCGACCGGGAAATCCGGGCCTGGAGCGCCGGTTGTGCCACCGGCGAGGAGGCCTACTCCCTCGCCATCCTGTTAAGCGAAGCAGCGGCGGGCCGACCGGACCTGGCCATCCGGGTTTTCGCGACCGACATCGCCGAAGACGCCCTAGCAGCCGCCCGAGAGGGGTTCTACCGGCCAAGCCAGGTTGAAAACCTCGATCCAGCCTTGCTAACGCGGTACTTCATCCGCTCCGGTGACGGATGGCGCGTGACCAAAGGCCTGCGCTCGCGGGTCATTTTCGGCCGCCATGACATGCTTGAGGACCCCCCGTTCTCGTCCATCGATGTGCTAACCTGCCGTAATGTCCTGATTTACTTCTCCGGGCAACAGAAACAAACTGTCCTTCAGCGCTTTGCGTTTTCGCTGCGCCCCGGCGGGCACATCATGTTGGGCAAGAGCGAAGGGGCTCGCACCAAGATCCTGGGCTGCACGCGGCTTACGGGGCCGGCCAACATCTACCGCCGCGAAGACATCCGGTATGCCCTGCCCAGCCGCCCCCCGCGGACGAAGCCCCCGATTCCAACGTTCCAAATGGCGATGGACCAGGCGCGCCATGACCAAGCGGAACAAATCGCGTTCCATCACCTGTTGGTGCAGGAGGCCAGCGTTGTCGTCTTCACCGCCGATAGCGATCGGCGCATCCAGCTCTGGAACCGGGCGGCAGAGGTGGTCTTTGGCAAGAAGTCCGGGGCGGCGATCGGCCATTCCCTGTACGAGGTGGTCGAAGCCACCCCTGCCGAGCGGTTCAGCAAGGCCGTCAAGGAGGCGCTCACCGGGCGCAGCACGATTCAATTGAAGGGGCTGTCGTGCGACGTGGGCCGCAGCAAGCCCGGTTTGCTCGACCTCGACATCATTCCCTTCGCAGGCAGCGGCCCCGGGTATGAACTCCTGTTCGTTGGCGTCGACGTCACCACCCGCCATGCCGCCGAAGCCGACGCCCAGGACATGCTTGCCAGGGCGCAGGTGGCCGTGCGGGAGGCTGCGGGGGCCAACGAGGCTTTGATCGCGACCAACGAAGAGCTGGAAACCCTCAACGAGGAGCTGCAAAGCATCTCGGAGGAGCAGCAAAGCACCAACGAGGAGCTGGAAAGCCGCAATGAGGAG
>JBFJYU010000371.1:0-2540 GCA_041622435.1 Thermoplasmatota archaeon
AATCCGGGCTCGTAGCCCGTGCGCGCCAGGTTGCCCCGCCACAGGGGCAGAGGCTCCGTTCCAGGTGTTCCCCAGGACTCCTCCAGGGGCCCTCCTTCGCCCTCCAGCGCCGGGGCGGTGCATCCGGCAACGACCAGCAGAAACAGGAGCAGGGGGCTTGGCAGGCGCGCCACGGGGGCCCCAGTGCCGCGGCGTTGAAAGCCGGAGCGCTCGGAGGCTGGCCAAATCGGCGAAGGAGCGGCGGCGCGCCAGTGTCCGTACCGCAAGCTTCAGGGAGGCCGCGCCGCCATGGTGACGCGTGGACCCGGACAAGGAAGAACTGCGCCAGCGCCTCAGCCCCGAGGAGTACGCGGTGACCCAGAAAGCCGGCACGGAGCCCGCGTTCACGGGCCGCTACTGGGACCACCACGAAAGCGGCGTCTACGCATGCGTGGTCTGCGGCGAACCCCTGTTTCGCAGCGACGAGAAGTACGACTCCGGCAGCGGCTGGCCGAGCTTCTGGCAGCCCGCCGAAGGCGCCAACATCGAGGAAAAGCGCGACGTCAGCCACATGATGGTTCGCACCGAAGTGCGGTGCGGCAAGTGCCAAGCCCACCTCGGCCACCTGTTCGACGACGGGCCCGAGCCGACGGGGCAGCGGTACTGCATCAACTCGGCGGCGCTGAAGTTCCGCAATGCGAAAGGCGCCGGCCCCTAACGGGGCCCGGATATCCCATGGCGTCGGCTGCCTCGCTTCGAAACCCGCTGATCCCCATCATCGTCAGCCTAGTTGCCGCGCTCAGTGGCTGCCTTGACCCGACGACAACGCCTGGCGATGACTGGCCCTTCGGCTTGGCGCTGCAATCGGCCGACGCTCACGGAGGCTTCTACGCCGTGTTCGAGGTGGCGGCGGAAACCGGGTTTCGCATTGAGGAAACCCTCGACGCCACATGGAACGAATCCCAAACATACTGGGCCTACACGGACCTCCTCCTGGACGCCCGCGACCGTTTCGTTGTCCAGGGCTTTGGTTACACAGAAGCCGACTCTGAGTGCACCAATTCCCGGCGCGAAAGCTGCCTGGCGCGGGCATGGGAAACAACGAGCTCTGGTGCCAAGGAAAACGGGGTGCCCGCCGGTCGCTACGTCTTCCTGGCCGAGGCGTTCGGAGCGACACGCGCATCGCACGGGGCCAAGATCTTGACGCGGGAGCCGGCGGCCATCACGGACCAGGGTGACTTCCGAACCCGGCTTGTTGTCTTGGATGCGCGGCTGCCGGCGGCGAGCCATGACGACCACGCCGCCTACCACGTCGCCGACCACAACGGCGAGTTCATCCTGGATGGCCCGGCGCTGGTGAAGCTGCGAACCCAAGGCGGCGGGGAATTGACGCACGTGGAGCTGCGAGGAGAGGTGGGAATGGCATTTCGGTACGAGGCCGACCCAGGCGCCCCCGGGTCGGGTCGATGGACCGATGCCGCCGGGTGCGCGAGATCGCCCGCCATCGGCGTGGGCCTGCCGGCGGGCCGCTACAACCTCACGGCGACTGTTCGAGGTGCGGGGCACTCCTTTGTCCTGGTCGGCGTCTCCGAAGGACTGCCCTTCGTGGATGCAAGCGGCCGACTGACTGGTTTTGGCCCGGATTCTGCTCCGCCCTGGGCTCACTTGGTTGACGATGGGGGATCCTGCGGGGCGCCCGTGGCGCCGGTTTCATGAAGCCGTCCCAAGCCGGCGCGGACCGAAGTCCGCTGCGGCAAGTGCCAAGCCCACCTTGGGCCCCTTGTTCGACGACGGGCCCGAGCCGACGGGGCGGCGATACTGCATCAACTCGGCGGCGCTGAAGTTCCAGAAGTAGCTCGGTCTGCGCGATCCACGCCAACCCAACGTAGAACCCACGTGGGCGCCGAGGCAGAAGTTGGTGATCATGGTGCGAACCTTGCTCTTTGCTGCCGCTGCCCTGCTCTTGACCGCTGGCGCCGCCACGGCCGCGTCACCTGAGACGCTTGCCCGCGATGCCGCCGCGTTCGGCGACGTCGCCCTCAACCCTCAACCCGACCCTCCGATGCCGCCCCACGAGACGCCGGGCGGCTTCCTTCCCGACGTCGATGTCTACGGTTTCAACCCGCAGCCCGAGCCGCCGGCCGCGTGGCGTTTCGTTCAAAACGCTGGCGCCAACGTCAACTCCAAGCTCGCCGCTGTCGGCTTCAACCCCCAGCCCGACCCGCCGGGCAACTGGGATTTGCCGACGGACGTCGGTCGCCTGACCTCGGGCCTGGACGAAGTCGGGTTTAACCCGCAGCCCGAGCCGCCGGCCGCGTGGGGCTTCCTCCATTCGACGCAGCGAAACCTCCACTCCGCCCTGGATGCCGTTGCCTTCAACCCGCAGCCGGAGCCTCCCCGTGTCGCGCCGATGGTTGACGTCGGTCGCTTGACCTCCGGCCTGGGAGAGGTTGGCTTCAACCCCCAGCCGGAGCCGCCGGCCACACCGTAGCCGGCGTCGGCCCATCAGGCTCAACGACGCCTCGACCCGCTTTTCCCGTTCTAGGCGTGCCGAACCTGCA
>JBFJYU010000372.1:0-2527 GCA_041622435.1 Thermoplasmatota archaeon
GGCCGAGTTGGGACAGCATCCGGTTGGGCGCCAGTACCAGGAGAACCATCCCGGCGATGGTGGTCAGCGTGGCGACGGCCAGGGGCGTTCCGGATTCGTCGCCGGCGGCTGCGGCAGCGTCGAGTACGCTGGCTCCGCGCTGCCGGGCCGCGTGGTATGCGCTGCCCATGTGGATGCCGAAGTCGATGCCGTTGCCCATCAGGACGGGAAACACCAGCAGGCTGATCGAGTGGATCGGCAGCCGAATCCAGCCGAAGATGCCCAGCACGCCGAGGCCGGCGATGCCCAGCGGCAACACCATGGCGAAGACGGGGCCGGGGCGCCGAAACGCGGCAAATAGCGTGATGCCGATGACGCCGGCTGCGATCGGGCCCAGCACGGCCACGTCGCGCAGCGTGGTTTCAGTCAGGTAGCTGCTGGCCGCTGCCGGGCCGCGGGGATCGACGATGACCAAATCCGGGTCAAAGACGTTCCAGGTGAGGCTGCACGCGCCCGGTGACTCGTCGCACACCCGGATGGCGGCCTCGTACGCGCCCACGGCGTCGTAGACCTTGGCGCCGATCGTGTTGAGGCTGGCGCCCGCCGGTTCGAACAGGAAGATTGCGCGCGTGGTGGTCCAGTCGGCGCTGTTGATGCTTTTGACCGCATCGGGCGCCGCGGCGAACCACGTCTGCCAGGCCGCGTTGTACTGCATCGAGCCGTCGGGGCCGGTGCCGGGCATGGTGAACGCCGCTGGGTCCGGCTCGGCCAGAAGCGGCACGCCGGTGTTGGTGAAGTTGACGAGGCGGATCTGGCTGGCCAGCGTGATGCCCCAGGTGACCTCGGGGACCCTGGCCTGGACGAAGTCCTCGAACTCCTGGATGGCGCGCACGTACACCTCGTCGGTGATGTTGTTGGGCCCTGGGTAGGGGTCGGCGAAACCAGTCGTGGCCCCGCCGCTCGCCTGCTCCAGCAACGCGTTCAGCGGACCGGAGTCGGCGCCGCCGTCCCCGAAGGGCATCCGGTTAGGCAACTGCGCGTTGGCGACCTCCCACTTGGCCGGGTTGGTGGAGAAGAACACCGGACTGGCGTACGGCGTCCCCGGGAAATCCCGCAGCAGGTTCTCCGTCGCCACCGTGTGCGGGTTGCCCGGCGGCAGCGTGTCGAGGGGGTTGTCCTCGAACGTCAACCGGAGCATCCCGACGGACAGCAACGCCATGACCGCGACGGTTGCAGCCAGCACGCCGACGCGTTGCTGGGCGCTGCGCCGGGCGAGACGGCCGAGCGGGGAGTGGGCCATTGGGCGGGCAGCGCCGGCGCGGGACTTGAAGGGTTGGTGATCGCTCCCGGCCGCTCCCGGCCGCTCCCGGCCCCGCGCGCCCCCTACTGCGCCCTCTCCATCAGCAACTCGGCCAACCGCACCAGCGCATCGCGGGCGTCGCTCGGCGGCAGGCTGGTCACGTCCAGCAGGGCTGCCTGGGTGTACGCGGCGGCCTCCTGCTGGCTGGCGGCGACCGAGCCGGTGGTGAACAACTCCTCGCGGACCTTGGGGAAATCCGACTTGGTTCGCTCGCCGGGCGGGGGCAGCGTGCCGCCGCGCTCCAGGTACGTCAGGTACGGACTGCTCAGCGTGCCGGCCAAGTAGTCGGTGCCGGCCGGCTTGCCGGTCCAGGCGGGGTCGCCGGCGACATCAAGCACGTCGTCGAGGACCTGGAAGGCGGTGCCCACCGCGTCGCCGTAACGCGTCAGCATGGCCACGGTGGCGGCGTCGGCGCGGGCCAACGTGGCTCCGATTCCCGTCGCCGCCGACAGGAGGGCCGCCGTCTTGTCACGGATGACCTGCGTGTACTGCTCCCGGTCGGGCTTCCCGGAGGCCAGCAGGCGCTGTTCGCGCAACTGCCCCGCGCACAGGCGCCGGCAAGCATCTGCGGTCATCTCGTGCGCCGCCGGCGGCAGGCCGGAGCCGATGGCAAACGCCTGCGTGAACAGGTAGTCGCCCACCAGGATGGCGCCGGTCAGGCCGTGCGCGGCCACCGTGCTTGGCTTGCCCCGGCGCTCCTTGGCGTCGTCCATGATGTCGTCGTGCACCAGGCTCGCCGTGTGAATCAACTCCAGGGCGACGGCCGCCCGCAGCGCCTGGTCCAGGCCGGCCTGGCCCAGTCGTCCGCCGCCGCACGCGTAGAACGCCGTCAGCACCAGCAGCGGCCGCACCCGCTTGCCGCCGGCAGCCACCGGCTCCTGGTTCCAGGCATCCAGATCCGGGTCGTCGCTGCGCGCCAGATCCGCGAGCATTTGTTCCACGCGCTCCAGGTGGGCGGTGATTTCCTTGGGAAAAACGGCGACGATGGGGTTCATGGGGTTCGCTCCAGAAGCGCGGTGAGAATGAGGAGGGCGCCGGCGACCGCGTGCAGGGCCAGGGCGCCGAAGCGGGCACCGGCCAGGCCAGCGGGGTCGTCGACGTTCTGCTGGACCATCTGGACGAGCCGGATGGCCGCCAGCGACGCCGCCGCCAACAGGATCAGCGGCAGCGCCTGGGTCTGCAAGGCCA
>JBFJYU010000373.1:0-2511 GCA_041622435.1 Thermoplasmatota archaeon
CCCTACAGCGCGATCCTGCGCGCCGGACCCGGATGGTGGGAGTATTTGTGGATGCCATCGTCGGTCATTGCCCTCATTGACGCTCAAGGCTAGCCGCGGGAACGACGCGACGTCTGCAGCCTCTTCCGCCACGCGTGGGCGCGGGATCCCGGCCGCTACGTCCCGACCACGACCCATCGCCTGCCGGTAGGGCGCAATCTCCAAGCGTCCCGCTGCGTTGCCGGGCCTGGTTGTGTTATGGTTCGTCCGGTTGGCTTGGTTGGCGTCGCGTTGTGTTTGCTCTTGGTTGCCGCGGCCCTGGCTCCCGCCGCATCGACGGCTGGCGAGGAGCCGCCCCAGTTGCGGCGCGACGGGCGCTGGACGGTGGATGACCTGGGCCGCGTGGTGCTGCTTCACGGCGTCAACGCGGTGTGGAAGCTGGATCCCTACTACCCGCCGGCGACGGCGGAGGGCTTCACCGAGGCGGACGCCGACTGGCTGGTGGAGCAGGGCTTCAACACGGTGCGCCTGGGCGTTCTGTTCGTTGGTGTCATGCCGGAGCCCGGCGTCATCGACCACGCGTACCTGGAGGCCAGCGATCGCGTGATCCAGATGCTCGCCGATCGGGGCATCTGGGTGCAAATCGATTTCCATCAGGACATGTACAACGAGCGCTTCGGCGGCGAGGGCTTCCCCGACTGGTCCGTGTACGACCTCGGCTTGCCCATGATCGGTGACGCCGGGTTCCCGGGCAATTACTTCCAGGCGCCCACCAGCCGGGCGTTCCAAGCGTTCTTCGAGAACGAGGGTGGCGTGCAGGACTATTACGCCCAGGCGTGGCAAGCGGTTGCGGAGCGCTGGAAGGACCAGCCGTACCTGATGGGCTACGATTTGATGAACGAGCCTTGGCCCGGGCAGCATTGGCCCACGTGCGCCAGTCCCGCCGGCTGTGCGGCCTTCGACACGCAGTACCTCCAGCCGTACCATGAGAAGATGATCGCGGCCATCCGCGCCGTCGATCCCCACAACATCGTCTGGATCGAGCCGACGCTCATGTTCGACTTTGGCGCCCAGGACCACCAGGGCCGGCTAGGCCTCGGCGGACTCGCCGACGCCAACCTGGGCTTCTCATGGCACAATTACTGCCTCAGCGGCGGTCTGATCCACGCCCAGGGTTTCGAGGGCGGCGCCGACTGCCCGGAGCAGGAGCGGCTCGTGTTCGACAACGCCGAGGAGCGCGTGGAAGCCCTTGGCGCGGCGACGCTCATGAGCGAGTTTGGCGCCAGCGAGGACCTGCCGGACATCGCCGCCGTCACCGGCCTGGCCGACGAGTACCTGGTCAGTTGGCAGTACTGGCATTACAAGAACTGGCGTGACCCCACCACCGAGAGCCAGGAGTCGGGCGCCCAGGGCTTGTTTGACGACGACGAGGACCTTGAATCCGTGCGCGTCGAGAAGCTCAAGCTGCTCGCCCGGACGTACCCCCGCGCCACGGCGGGCGTGCCGGAGAAAATGACGTTCGACCCGGACACGGCGGTGTTCGAGTACTGGTACCGGCCCCACGAGGCGGCTGGCCCGACGGAGATCGCGGTGCCGGCGCTGCATTACCCCGACGGTTACCGGGTCCTCGTGCGCGGCGCCGACGTGACCAGCGCCCCGGGCGCCCCTGTCGTGTTGCTCGAAGAAACGGACGATGTGCTTGTCAAAGTCCGCATCGAGCCGAGCTAGGCGCCGGCGTGCGGCAGGCGACCTTCGCGTCGCCCCGCCCTCCATGAGGCGGGAAAGCCAATGATTTGGCGGTCTCGCCGCCGATCTTGAGCAGCGCGGTGGCAGGCGGGCACCTGCAAGGGCAGCCTGGGCTCCGCGTCGCGCCGCCATTTCAACCACAACGACTATACAACGTGAGACGAGATAGTGTGGAGCGTTGTGCATTGAGGTGCAGCATCGTGCATGAAACAGAAACAACTGAGCGGATTTGGACATTGACAGAAGCGAACGCCGCCCTGTTCCAGGTGGAGGGCCTCGTCCGGCAAGGCCGGGCCCTGCTCCACGAGATGCAGACGGCGCGCAGCCACCTCGACGACCTCAAGATCATTTGGGGCCACCAGCTACTGGACGAGACCTGCAACGCGCACAACGAGTACCTGCAATTCCAGACCGTATACCACAATGCGCGCGCCCGCCTGGATGTCCTCCAGGGCCGCTTCGCGTCCGTCGGCTGCGATGTCCAGGACCTCGGCTTTGGCGTCGTGGACTTCCACGCACAGATGGGCAACGAAGAGGTCTGCCTGTGCTGGACCAGTGGCACGCCACGGGTTGCCCACTGGCACGCCGTCAACGAGGAGTTCTCGGCCAGGCGGCCGATCCCGTCGACGTACCTGGACGCGCTGCGAACCTGATCCGTCCCGCCACCGGTCGTGGGCGGCTGGGGGCCGGTGGCCGGCGGAACGAGCGCGGTGTGCGCCGCCCGCCGGCCAGCCCGGCTCTTCCCCGCTTCCGGTGCTCTAACCCAGCCGGACGCCCTGCAGGTCG
>JBFJYU010000374.1:0-2479 GCA_041622435.1 Thermoplasmatota archaeon
CAACCATCCCTGGCAAACGAGCAAGGCAGGGCCAGCCGGAGCACCGCGTACGCCGTGCCGGCGGCCGGCGGTCTAGGGCGAGCGGGTGCAGGTGTGCCTCGGCGTGGGCGAGGTCGAAATCGCGTCGGCCGCCGTCGACCACATCGAGATCGGCGTGACGATCCGGTCCTCGGCCCACGACGCGGCGGCCCTGGACGCCACGGCGGTCGAAGTCGTGCGCACGGCTCAAGGCGTGGCGGTCGCCCAGACGGGTGTCGGCCGCGCTGGCCACTGGTTCGACCGCGAAACGGCCGAGGCCATCGCCGTGGTGCGCGTGCCGCCAAGCGTGACCCTAGAGTTCGACGTGCGGGTCGATGTCGGATCCGCCACAGGGGCTGGGCTAGCCGGCGCCGGAAACCAGCGCTGGGCCGTCGATGTCGGCGACCTGAGCCTCGCCTACGCCTCGCTGGCGGGGTCGCTGCGCGTCACCAGCGATGTCGGCGATGTGGTGGCCCATCTTCCTGGGGGGCCGCCGTACACCGTGGGCGCGGCCGCCTGGGCTCCGTTGAGGTTGCCTTGGCCGGCTTCACGATGGATGCACACGACCCGGACCCGCCCGGCGAAGTGGTTCGCGGCAGCGCCCCGGGCGACGGAGGCACGCCGGTCCGCTTCACGGCCACAACAGACGTTGGCTCCGTCAGCCTCCGCCACGCCTGAACGCCTCGCCCCGCAGATGCTTGCTCACAGCTTCTGGATCGGCACCCGGCAGATGGTCAGCAACTCCGCGGCCGGGACCTCGTCGGGGTTGTTGAGGTAGAGCTCGTGGATGCGCCCGGCCTGCCGGTAGCCGTTGTCCCCCAGGTATGCGTACAACTTGGCGTAGGCGTCGCCGAGTTGCTTGTACGGCCCCTTGTGTAGCACCTGTGCGCATGTTCCCTCGTTGAGCGTGCGGTGCTTGACGGTCGCCGCCAGCTTCGGGTCCCCCTTGGCCTTCGCCTTGGCGTTCTTGAGGCCTTCGCGGTCGATCTCGGTGGGTAACCGGATCAGGTGGCGCCAGCGCCACTCGGACCGGGGCGCCTTGTGTAGCGGCTCGTGGCTCGTGGTCCAGTAGATCGTTTCCAGGGCCTTGATGCCGTGCGCGGCGGGGCCCAGGCCGCTTGCCGCGACCGCCATGAGCGCGCCGATGCTCTGCTGATAAGCCGGATCGCCGGGGGGTCCATGGCCGTCGATGCCCAGGTAAGCGGCCGGGCCCAGTTGCAGGATGCGCGGCTCCTCCGTCGCTTGCAGGTATTCCTCAGTCAGCGCCACGCCACCAGTTGCGCCCGCATGCCGCTAAAACATGGCCGCCAGTGGCTCTGCAGGCGCGCCGGCCCCGGCCGCAGGGCCACGGCAACACCTTTGCCCGAGGTCCAATCTGGCACAACGTGGCACAATTCCCGCTCGCCGTAATCCGATTCGGGTTCAAGGTGCTCCCGCCCCCGGCGCGCGAGCGGCTTGCCGTCCGGCTCTTTCTGAGCCAACCCGATCACGCGGAGCCCGAGCGCGAGCGCGATTGGCGCCAGCGCGGCGAGGAGATCAGGGTCGCCGGGTGCGCGGCCGTCGCCTTCGGTGCCCCGGATGCGCCCGCGGCCATCCTGATGCACGGCTGGGCGGGGCGCGGCCTGCAGTTGTCCGCCTACATCGAACCCCTGGTGGCGGCCGGGTATCGGGTCGTCGCAATGGACGGCCCCGGCCACGGACGCACCTCGTCCGGTCTGCCCGGATTGCCGACGATGGCCGCCGCCTTGGAGCAGGCCATCGGTGAGCTGGGCGCCGAACTCGTTGTGGCCCACAGCGTCGGAGCCGCCGCCGCCATCGTCGCCGCAGCACGAACCGGTTTCCAGGGCCGGCTCCTGTGCCTCGCCGGGCCGCCCGATCCGTACAACATCTTCACCCGCGCCAGGGGCTTCATGGGCTTGCCCGAATCCGGCCGGCCGCGGTTCATGCGCTACCTGGCCGACCGCGTGCGCCCCGTGCGCTTCGACGACGTAATGGACATCGAGGCGCGCGGCCGGAGCCTCGGCAGCCGCTTGATGGCGATCCTGCCCGCGGGCGACGACAGTGTGCCGGTCGAGGAGGCGCAGGGACTCGTGGAGCGCGCCGGCGGCGCCGCTGTGGTTCTGCACGGCCCTAACCACCGCAACATCATGTGGGACCCGGCGGCGGTGCAAGCCGGCCTGGCCTTCCTGCTGGACTCAAGCCAGCCACGCCAGTCAAGCCAGCAACATCCGCCAGGGCTGCCCCCGGCGGCGCGCGTTGCGGCGTAGCCGCCGAAACCACGTCACCGGATGCCGGAGTCGCAGTCCACGCGCACCGTCGTCCACTGGCCCGCCGCCACGGTGAACGCGGGGCTCGAGCAGGTGGGTGGACGGGCCTGATTCTCACCGCGAACGGTGTACTCGCCCGGGGCCGCCGCCACGCGGAAGGTGCCGTTGGCGTCGGACCAAAAGCGCGCAACGAC
>JBFJYU010000375.1:0-2479 GCA_041622435.1 Thermoplasmatota archaeon
AGGTAGTCGCCAGCGTCGTAGCGGCCGTTGTTGTTGACCTCGGCGAAGCGGACGGCGACGGCAGGGGTCGTCGTGGCGGCGCCCTTCTCAACGACGGCAGCGTCGTTGATGAGCGAGCCAGCGGCGTTGCCCTGGCAGGGCGTCAGGCGAATGTCGAAGTTGGTGACACCAGCGGCGCCAACGTCGAGGATCGTACAGTCGTCGTTGACATCGCCAACCACACCGAAGTCGATGTGGCGCACAGCGATGGCAACCGAGGCGGCGCCGGAGACCGGAACGTGGTCCGACTCGCCGATCTTGATCTGGCTACCGTAGGCGGCCTGCGCCGAGGCCATGGGGGCCGCGAACGCAAGGGCCAGCACCACGAAGGTGGCCAGGAGCTTGTTCGAGTAGTTCATGTGTTTTCCTCCAGGGTTCCGAGACCTGTTCGACGGGCCCGCCATCACCGATGGACAAGCGTCGGCAAACACGGCTGTAGTGTGAACCACAGCCTTGTGTCTTGGACTTGAAAAGCGGCTTACCCTGGTCCCCTATATAACCATCATCCTTCATCGGTCGAAAGGTTAGTTGTGTGACTCACTTCTGTTGGCTTAAGTAAGAAGATGGACGCCAAATCGGCGTACAGGGCCCCCTTCTATCCAACCGGTGAGCCCCACCATCATGGGCAGCTCGAAAAGAAGTCCAGGCGGCGCGTTGACGGGGCCCGGCAGAGCCGGCGGGTGCAGGCACCATTTCAGCCCCCACAGGCCACCATCTGCGCCCACGGCACCACCGGCAACAGGTCGGCCACCTCGGCGCCGGTGGCATTGCCGGTGACCAGCGACCAGAACCGGACCAGGTAGAGTACGGCGAAGGCGACGCTGCCGAGGGCGACGGCGAGCCCAAAGCCGGGTGCGTCGCGCGCGAGGTGATGGATGGCGGCGGCCAGGGCAATGGCCAGCAGAGGCATCCACAGGCTGGGCAGGGGCGCGCAGACGGCGAGAAGCAGCAGCCACAACGCGCGCGCGTGATAGGCCGGAAGCGGATCAGGGAGACGCAACTGGATCCGGCCGGGAAGCCGGGCGAGGCGGAAGTGACGCAAGACGTGGACGACAGCGGCGCCGCCGAGAACCAGCAGGGCGGCGAGGCCACCGAACCAAAAAGCGGGATTGTGGACGATGATGACCGAGCCGGTGTCCGGGGCCGCTGCGAGCAGCAGGTGATCCGGGCGCGTGGCGGCCAGGCATGCGAGCGTGCCCCCCGATCCGAGAGCTTGGCCGGCGCCGGCGGCGAGCACTGGCAGCAACGCGACCTGCGCCAGTGCTGAGCCGAGGTGCTTTGGCGCCGCGTAGATGTTGCCGCGCAGGAGGACGAGCAGCAGGAGCGGCACAGCCCAGGCGGCCAGCACGGGTTCGACGAAGGACGCTCCGGCGAGCAAGAGGCTGCCAAGCCAACGCAGGGTACCCCGCGCCGTGGCAAGGAGCCCCGCGCCAGCGACGGCAAGGGCCAGCACCGGGATTACGGGAAGGGCCAGGTGGCCGAGGGCCAGAAACGCAGGGTCAAGCACCAGGAGCGTGGCGGCCAGCAAGCCGACGCCGTCGTTGTGAAACAATCGCCGGCCGAGCAGGCCCGCCCCGACCACCGCCAGCACGCCGGCGGCGGCGACGAGGTTGCGCGCCGCGCCGGAGCCCAGCGCAGCCGTGGCCTTGGCCGCCGGCGTGTCTGCTTGCGCGTACGCCGATTCCGCGTTCGTAACCGCGGGGTAGGCAACGGCCAGGACGACGAGGAGCGCTCCGGCGATCAGCGCTAGGGCAACCATGCCGGCGATGAAGGCGATGCCCGGCCCGGAACCCCCCGTCCGCTCATGGGTGAGGCGGGCGCTGGGGCCGGGGTCGTGGACAGTGGGAGGCATACTGGCTCCGCCGCGGCACCGGCTGGCGGCGACGGCCGAGCCAGAGAGCGGGCTTGCTCACGCCACATGGCCGGCCCTTTTAAGATTCCATGAAGACGCACGGGCGCCGGCGGCTGCGTCCGGCAGCCAGTTCGCGCCGGATGCGCGGGTCTCGTGCGACCCCAAACCCTCAAAAACAAATGAATGGGGGATGTAGTTTTGCCCGATTTTGTGATTCAAGAACCTATCCCCTGGGCCAAGAAGAGGTTGATAAAACCCATGACAAAGCTTAAGCCTAGAACCGTCAATGGAATCCTCGAAAGCAAACGTCTTTGTACGCTTCCGGCGGCCAAGGGAGTGACGTTTATGGCGGAAAAGAAGAAGGATCAAATCGAAGAGATCACGACCTGCCCCGAATGCGGGTCTGACCACATCAAGACCGACTACGAGCGCGGTGAGATGGTATGCGAAACGTGTGGCCTCGTGCTGGACGACGCGTTCATCGACCAGGGCCCCGAGTGGCGCGCGTTCGACAGCGAGCAGCGTGAGAAGCGTGCCCGTGTCGGTGCTCCGATGACCTATACCATTCACGACAAGGGTTTGTCCACC
>JBFJYU010000376.1:0-2469 GCA_041622435.1 Thermoplasmatota archaeon
ACCAGGAAGCCGGACACGTCGTTGCCATGACCGGCGACGGGGTCAACGACGCCCCCGCCCTGCAAAAAGCGGACATCGGGGTGGCGATGGGTGGCCGTGGTACGCAAGTGGCCCGCGAGGCTGCGGACCTGGTCCTCAGGGACGACGCGTTCCCGACCATCGTGGCCGCCGTGCGCGGAGGACGGGCCATTTTCACCAACATCCGACGCTTTGCCTTCTACCTGATGTCCTGCAATGCCGGCGAGATCGCCGTCGTCGGGGCCGCCGCCCTGCTCGGCTCAAGCCTGCCGCTGCTGCCGCTGCACATCCTGTACCTGAACCTCGTGACCGACGTTTTTCCGGCCTTGGCGCTGGGCTTCGGCCGCGGCGACCCCAGCGAGATGGAGCGCCCGCCGCGCCCGGCCGACGAGCCGTTTCTCAAGCGCGGCCACTGGTGGGGCATCGCGGGCTACGGCGGGCTGTTCATGCTGGCGACCCTGGGCGCGTTCCTGGCGGCCGGCGCTTGGCTCAACCTGGACCCCTTCCGGCAAGTGACCGCGTCGTTTCTGACCATCGCGTTTGCACAACTCTGGCACGTGTTCAACATGCGCGACCCGGACTCGGGAATCGTTGGCAACGACATCGTGTCCAACCGTTACGTTCTCGGCGCGCTGGGCCTCAGCTCAGCCCTGGTGCTAGCGGCCGTGTACGTTCCCCCGCTGGCGCGCGTGCTCCAACTGCGCCCGCCCGGCGCCGAGGCGTGGCTGCTCATCGGTGGCTTCAGCCTCGTTCCGCTCCTCGTCGGCCAAATCGTCCTGCTGTTGCGCCGCCGCGCCGGCCCAGGGGGCCACGCGGACCAGACGGGCCAGGCGCGGCAGGCGGGCCGGGGCGACCCAACCGGTGCGGCCCCATCCCGCTAGCCCGGAGCCAGCCTCTTATAGGCCTGTCCGAGAAGCACCTCCGGCATGGCAATCTTGGAAGGCAAGCGGGCCCTCGTAACGGGTGCAGGCTCCGGGATCGGCCGCGCGACCGCCGCCGCCCTGGCGCGTGACGGCGCCATCGTTGCCGTCGCCGACATTGACGAAAAAGGAGGCAAACAAACCGTCAAGGACATCGAAGCGGCCGGCGGCCAGGCGTTCTTCCACCACACGGACACCGCCGACGCCGCATCCGTCGACGGCCTCTTCGGCGCCATCCAGGACCGCCTGGAGGGGCTTGATCTCGCCTTCAACAACGCCGGCATCGAGGGCGAGATGGGCCCCCTTGACGAGGGCTCGCTGGACAACTGGGACCGCGTGCTGAGCGTCAACCTGCGCGGAGTCTGGCTGTGCCTGCGCCGCGAACTTCCCCTGCTGCGCGCCGGCGGCGCCATCGTCAACTGCGCCTCCGTCGCCGGACTCACCGGCATCGCCAACGGATCCGCGTACGCCGCCAGCAAGCACGGCCTCATTGGCCTCACACGGACCGCGGCACTCGAAGGGGCCCCCACCATCCGCGTCAACGCCGTCTGCCCCGGCGCCATCCAGACACCCATGCTGGAGCGCTACCACCAAGGCGACGAGGAGGCCATCGCGGCGCTCACGGCGCTCCACCCGCTGGGCCGGCTCGGTGGGGCCGACGAAATCGCCGACGCCGTGGCGTGGCTACTGTCCGACCGAGCCTCGTTCGTCACCGGCCAGGCCATCGCCGTCGACGGCGGCTGGACCATGCACTGATGGAAGCCGGCCGCCCGGACAGGGGCTGGGGCCACTACCTTCGCGACATCATCTACGGCGCACTCGACGGCGTGATCACGACCCTGGCCGTCGTGGCCGGCGCCACCGGAGCCAACCTGGGCGCCCGCGTCGCCGTCATCCTGGGCCTCGCCAACCTCGTCGCCGACGGCCTGTCCATGGGTGCCAGCAACTACCTCGGTCTCAAATCCGAACTCCAGCAATTGGGTCGGAGCGTGGAGGAGGAGATGCCCTGGCGCCACGGCGCGGCCACCTTCGCCGCCTTCGCCGTCGCGGGCGCCATCCCCCTGATCGCGTTCCTGTTACCCGGCCCCCCAGCGGCGACGCTGGCGTGGGCCGTGGCGGCCGCCGCGGCCGTGCTCTTGTTCGTCGGCGCGGCGAGGGCGCGCTTCATCCGCCAGCAGACGCCCGGCCGGGCCGGCCTCGAAATGCTCGCCGTCGGCTTGGCCGCAGGTGCCGCAGCCTACGGCGTCGGTGCCGCCGCCAGGTTGTTCGTCTGATCCACCGCGCCGCAGGGCCCCCCTCGCGCGGTGCGCTCGGGCGTCGCAAGAAACGGCTGGCTACGCCAGCACGTGCCTCGCCGCCCCCAAGGCCCTCCAGGCCTCGGGGTTCCCCCGCTTCGCGGGGGCATTCCCAGCCACGACTCGCTTACGCGAGTACGTGCGTGGCTCTGCCTCCAAGGCCCTTGCGGGCCCCGCAAGGCCTTACCGGCCTCGCGGTCCGCCCGCTACGCTGGCTCGCCGGCAGCGCGGCTGCG
>JBFJYU010000377.1:0-2462 GCA_041622435.1 Thermoplasmatota archaeon
AGCGGAGCCCAAGCCGTTGTGGATGAAGTGGTCCTCGGCCGTCACGACGAAGCCCGTGTCGCGGGCTGCCTTCACGGTCAGGTCAATGTCAAGGGGTTTGACGCTCGCCATGGACAGCACGCGCACCGACAAGTCGTCCGCCTTGGCGGCGTCCGCTGCGGCGAGACTCTCGGCCACTTGGGGGCCGTTGGCAATGATCGTCACGTCGTCGCCGTCGCGCAGCACTTGGCCCTTGCCCCACTCGAAGGCATGGTTGTCCTCGTCGTGCACGACCGGCACCGCGGCGCGCGTCGAGCGCATGTACGTCGGGCCTTGGTACTCGTACATCGCCGGCACGGCCAGCTTGGCCTCGGCGGCGTCGCCGGGCACCACGATGCGGAACCCTGGCAAGCCCCGGTAAATCCCGACATCCTCAAGCGCGTGGGCGCTGCTGCCATCCTGGCCCGTCATCAGGCCGCCGTGGCTGCCGCAGAAGTTGACGTTCAGGCCCTGCCTGGCCACGCAGTTGCGGATCTGCTCCCAGCCGCGCTGCATGAAGATGGCAAACGTCGAAGCGAACGGCACCTTGCCCGCGTGGGCGAGGCCGGCAGCCGTGACCACCATGTCCTGCTCGGCGATGCCCATCTGGAAGAACCGCTCGGGGAACCGCTTCTCGAACCACGCGGCCCGCGTGCTGCCAGCCAGGTCGGCGTCGAGCGCCACAACCTCGGCGTGCGCTTCGCCCAAGGCAACCAAGCCCTTGCCGTAGCCGTCCCGGATCGCGACCTTGTCGCCGACGTTCCATTCGCTCATGTGGCGGCCGACTCGGCACTTCCGCTTAAGGGTTCAGGGCCCCCGGCGCAACCCGACGCCCAACACTATGCGGGCACAGACTGCGGGAGCGCCGCGACCAGTTTGTCGTAGCCACCCGGTTGAAACAAGTCGACATAATGCCAGTCGGCGAGGCGTTGGGGAATGGCGCAGCTTTCGAGACGCGCCGGAATCAGGAAAATCTTCCCCTCGGGTTGCTCCAGCGCCAAGTCCAGCGCCCGAGCCACCTCGCGTTGGACGAATCCCGTTTTGTTGACCGCGTGGTTTGATAGGCAAACGAGAATTGCGTCAGAGTCGCTTACGACCCGAGCTATCTCCTCCCGCCACCGCTGGCCCGGAAGCAGTTTCTCTTCGTCAAGCCACGGGTCGAAGCCGTCGCGCACAAGCCGGTGAAAGACGTCGCGGACCTGCGCTTTATCTTCGGAGGCGTGGCATAGGAATACGCGCGCCTTCCTGGTGGCCGTGACCTCGGCTGCGTGCGGGCCACCCGGGGGAGCCTTTGCCGACTCGGGGCCGGCAGGGCGCGCCCGGCCTACGGCCACGGGGGCCGACAGAACCGCCCATTCTCCGCTGCCTGGGCGATCGGCGTGGAGACGCGAAGGCTGCTCGGCAGGTGTGGCCGTCGACGAAGCTGGGGGTGCGGCAGCCGTTGGCGCGGCTTGCGCTGTCGCGGCCATTGATCTGCTCCACCACCGGGCTAACAACGGGATCACCATGATGTAGGGAACCAGAAGCCAACCTAATACCAAAAGAGTCCACCCGAGCGGCGTCCGCCTGCCACCGGGCGGCGAACCAGGTGGGCGGCCGTCCGAAGGGTTCCGCTCGCCGCGAAGGGCTGCGCGCCAAATCCAGCCGCCCAAGCCGACCAAAAACAGGGCGCCAAGTAGCACGCTGAACGGATCAGAGTCATCACTCGGTTTAGCGTGATCAGATCGAGGGTGGCTCACGTCGCAGTCAGTAAGAGCGTAGGATGGGCAAGTTGAGTTCGCCGCAACGGTCCCGGCCAGCATGATGAACAAGCCGCAAAAGAGTAGCCAGCGAGCCATCCGGGACAGAATCGACGCCGCCGCCATTGGTGGCGGAGTCGGCGGATTCTTTTTTTAAGTAGCGGCGACAAAAAGCCTAGGCAAGGATGAGCCAAACCGGCACGGTGCGAGACGCCACCTATGAGAACGTCAACTCGTACCGCGTCGTCTTCAGGACGAGGAGCCCGGTGACGATGGCGTTGAAGGTGCGGTCGCAGCCGCCAAGTTGGACGGTGGCACTCGTCAGGGGCGACGCGGCGTTGGCCACACCGAGGGGGTTGGGGCCGGCGTGGTCCACCGTGAGCGTCACCTGGTCGACGGGCGACGGGTTGATGAGCCGCAGCGTCGCGGTAACGAAGAAAACGTCATCGGGGCAGCCTTCGGGCAGAATCTTCCCGTCGGAGCCGCCGCTCCAGGTGTGGATATGGATGTCGCCGGTTCCGACCGTACCGCCCGAGGCGCCGGTCGGAGTTGCGAGTAGCGCGAGGACGAACAGCACTAGCCCAACCCGTTGCATGGCGAGGTCATTGCGGCTACTGGGGATAGGCTTGCCGCCCGCCTTGCCGTGGCGTGCATCGGCGAGTGCCGAACCGGGTCGGGCGCCGGGGGAAGTTCCCCGGCGCCGCG
>JBFJYU010000378.1:0-2414 GCA_041622435.1 Thermoplasmatota archaeon
AGCCCCTTCCCCGCGGCCGTGACGCTCAACGTCAGCGCGCCGCCGGAAGGCTGGACGGCGCGACTGGCCGACACGCGCTTCGAGCTCGGCGGCGGGCAGTCGGCGGATACCACGCTGACGCTTGAGGCTGAAGAGGATACGGACACGACGGACATGATGGTCACCCTGACCGCTGTGGCGGCCTACACGTCCCCGGTTCCGGGCATTCCCAGTTCGCCGCCGGCAACCGATTCGATCGATGTCGAGTACGGATTCGAGCGAGACTTCATCGCGGGGCTGGAGCACGATCTCGGAATTCCATTCTGGGCGCTCGTGATCGCTGTGATCGTGCTGCTCGCTGCTGCTGTCCTTCTGGTCCTGCGCCGCGCCAGCCCACTCGATTTGGCCGCCGACGAGGAGACGCTGCAGGTTCCGGCGGGAAGCACCGCCGTGGTGCCGGTTCGCGTCCACAACCCGAGCGGGCGCGCGGCCACGGCCAACCTGGCGGTGTCCGGCGTTCCCGACGGCTGGGACGTCGAGCTGGAGCACGCCGAAGTGGTTCTGCCCCCCCGCCAGAGCGCGGTGGTTCAGGTCCGGGCTCACGTGCCGGCCGATTCTCGCGGTGGCGTGCGGCAGATGGCCGTCGTGGCCGGCCGGCAAGAGGGTTCCGAAGACGCCCGCGCCGAGTTGGCTGTTGAAGTGAGGCCGGCGACGCCCACGGCACCGGCCAAGCCGGCGCCCACGCCGGCTCCAGCTCCGGCGCCCAAGACGGTTCCGAAGGCGGCTCCCAAGGTGGCCCCCAAGGCCGCCCCCAAGCGCGCGAAGGCCACGACCACCAAGTCGAAGCCGGCGGCGAAGGAGGCCCCGGCGAAGGCGGCGACCCTGTCGGCGCCGAAACCGGCTGCGCCCGCAGCGGAGACGTACAGCGACTACAACGGCCAGTCCATTCCCGTTGAGGACATCGAGGGCATTGGCCCGGTCTACGGCGAACGGCTGCGCGAGGCGGGCATCCACACCACGGCGCGCCTGCGTTACGAGTCCCCCGACACCTTGGCCAAGGTGGCTGAGGTCCCGGTGAAGACCGCCGAACAATGGCAGTCCATGGTGGAACTGATGAAAGTCAAGGGCGTGGGCCCCCAGTACGCCGAAGCCCTTGCCCGCGCGGGCGTGCGCGACATCGCGTCGCTCAAGCGGCGCAAGGCGGACCGCATCGCCAGCCAAGTGACGACGTACCTGGAGGGGCTTGGCAACAACGTCCTGGGCACCGCCGTGACGGCCAAGCGCGTGGAGGCGTGGCAGACGGCCGCCAAGGCGATGAAGAAGACGCGCCAGCCGGTTCCGAAGCAGTAGCGGCCGGGCGTGCGGGCGTCCGGGTCGCCGGCAGGGCTTCGCCGGGGGTGGCCTCCTTATGTGGGGGACCCAACATCGAGCCGCCGTTCATGGACCCGACTCTCGCGAAGATGCTCGATCTGAGGTACTTCCACGACAACGGTTGGCAGCGCAAGATCTGCCCCACTTGCGAGGATCCCTTCTGGACGCTCGACGCCGAGCGCGAGTTGTGCGGCGACTCCACGTGCGAGGAGTACCAGTTCCTGGGCAACCCGCTGACGGACAACCCGATGAGCCTTGCCGAGATGCGGGAGGCGTTCCTGTCCTACTGGGAGGGTCTGGGTCACGGCCGGGCACCGCGCAACCCTGTTGTGGCGCGCTGGCGGGATGACATCTACCTGAACATTGCGAGCATCGCGAACTACCAGCCGCACGTGACCAGTGGCGAGGTGCCGCCGCCGGCCAACCCGCTCGTGGTGTCGCAGCCGTGCATTCGCCTCAACGACCTGGCCAACATTGGCCGATCGGGGCGCCACTTTGCGTGCTTTGAGATGATGGGCCACCACGCATTCAACTCGGAGGCGTGGGGGGAGTACTACTGGACGGAGGAGTGCGTCGCCAACGGCCATGCGTTCCTGACCGACGTGCTGGGCCTGGATGGCACCCGCATCACGTACAAGGAATCCACGTGGAACGGCGGCGGCAACGCCGGCCCCTGCGTGGAGGTGTTCGCGGGCGGCCTGGAAGTGGCGACGCTGGTGTTCATGTGCCTTGAAGAGTGCGACGAGGGCGAGCCCGGGGCCGACTACAAGATCAAGGGCGACTGGTACAAGATGATGGATCTGCGCATCATCGACACCGGCTGGGGCCTGGAGCGCCTGGCGTGGGCGAGCACCGGCACGCCGACGGCGTACGACACCGTGTTCCCCGAGGCCATTGATCGCATCAAGAAGCTGGCCAGCGTCCCGATCGCGGACGACCCCAGGAGCCAGCAACTCGTGGAGATGCATGCCCGCGTGCAGGGTGTCCTGAACCTGGACGTCGGGACCCGCCTGGACCGCTTGCGCGTAGAGGTCGTCACGCGCATGGCCGAACACGGCGTGACC
>JBFJYU010000379.1:0-2397 GCA_041622435.1 Thermoplasmatota archaeon
CACGCCGGTGTAGACGGTGATGAAAACGACCGTTTGGACGAGGATGCCGGGGGCGAGGAACTGCACGTACTCGCGGGGGGTGCCGGCGAGGGCGCCGCCAAAGAGGTAGGTGAAGAGGAGCGTGAACATGATCGGCATGACGGTCACGTCGAAGAGCTGGAACGGCACGTGCTTGATTTTCAGGATGGCGCGCCAGCCATGGGTCCGGACGGCCGCCCCGACGCTGGCGGGTTCGAGGCCGTCGCGCTTGCGCAGCACTTGCTGGATCTTGCCGGGGGCCACGTCGCTCACGAGGCCACCTCCACGGCGGGCGTGCCGGTGAGGGCGAAGAACACCTCGTCGAGGCTGGGGGCGCCGACGGAGTACTCGGCCACGTGGATGGCGGCCTTGCGCAACGCTTGGATGGCGGCTCCGACCTTGGCCGGGTCGACGGGGCCCGACAGCGTCGCCGGGTCGCGGGCGGGCAGGATGCCATTGCCAAGGCGGCGCTTGAGAATCGCCGCCGCTTCATCCCGCTGGCCGGGGTCGCGCAGTCGGATGTGCAGGGCGTTGGTGCCGACGGACGCCTTGAGGTCATGGCTGGTGCCTTCCGCGATGATGCGGCCGTGGTCGATGACCGCCAGCCGGTCGGACAGGCGGTCGGCCTCCTCGAGGTACTGGGTCGTCAGGAGGACCGTCGTTCCCGTCGCGGCGATGGCGCGGATGGTGTCCCAGACATCGCTGCGGCTGCGAGGGTCCAGTCCCGTCGTCGGTTCGTCGAGAAACAGGATTTCCGGCGTCACGACGAGGCTGGCGGCGATGTCCAGCCGACGCCGCATGCCGCCCGAGTACGTGTCCACCAGTCGGCGGCCCGCCTCGGCGAGTCCGAAAGCATCGAGCAGTTCGTCCGCACGCATGCGCGCCTGGCGCCGGCCGAGGCCCACCAGCCGGCCGACGAGGATCAGGTTCTCCTGGCCGGTGAGTTCGTTATCGACGGACGCGAACTGGCCGGTCAGGCTGATGGCGCGGCGCACCTGGCGGCTGTCGGCCACGACGTCATGCCCCAACACGCGGGCCGTGCCGGCCGTCGGCTTGACCAGCGTGGCGAGCACGCGGATGATGGTGGTTTTGCCGGCGCCGTTGGGTCCCAACAACCCGTACACGCACCCGCGCGGGATGCGGAGGTCCACCCCGGCCAGGGCATGCGTGGAGCCAAACTGCTTGGTCAGTCCCGCAGTCTCGATGGCCCACTCCATGGCGGCGGCCACCGGCGTCCCGCCGATAAGCGATGCGACCCGGCGATGCCGACAGGCGTGCCACTGCGCCACCAGCGTGCCGCCGCAGCGAATTTCCTAGGGGTACCGCCACGGGACGCGTAGCTGGGCGACGCCGTTCAGAATGTCACGCCAGGTTTCGTTTGCAGGCCCGGCGCCAGATCGAAGCCCGGGCTGTACCCGACCGTCATGGCCCAAAACCCGTTCAGGGCGGCGCCCACCCGGTCGAGCGTCAGGTGGTACGCGCCGGCCGCGCCGTCCAGCGAATAGAAGTCAACGAGGGGGGAACCCAAATGCCACTCCTCGGTTCCGTTGGGGTGGTCAACCGTGAGCATGCCTGCCTGGACTCCGTAGCCCGACGCAACCACTCGTGCCTCCTGGGCGTGCGTCGTGAGGCGTGCCTGATCGCCCACGTTCACGGAGCCAACCAGGAACGCCGAGGCGCCCGTGCCGCCGCTCATGGTCCACGTCGAGTCGAGCCGGAGGTCTAGGCCGCCCCGCGCGTCGAGGACTTCGAACGGCTCCTCGCAAGAGACATCCAGTGCCACCGATGCATCGCCGATGAGGTCGTTTTCCCAGGCGGCGAGGTTCATGCCTGCCACGGTGAGGCGGTGCCATCCGGAGAAGCTGCCGCCAAACCCTGTCCCGCTGGCGCTTCGGGAATCACCTTGGTCGCCGTCCCGTGTGTCGACGATGCCCGGCGCGTGCACTTGGGCGAACCCGCCGCTCGACGTGCCAAAGCCCCAACTGATGCCCTCGGGGCCTTCGACCAGGAAAAGACTGTGCGATGCAAACTCGTCGTCGGCGGCGCGGGCGGTTCCGGCGGCGAGGTCACACGAATTTTCTTGCCCGAAATCGATGGTCACTTCAAGCGCGAATTCTCCAACGGCGTCGGTCGATGCCCAAAACAGCGTGGTGGTGCCTGCTGCGCCGGGCGTGGCTTCGCCGCTGGCCGCTCCAGCTCCGGCGGTGAGGATTGTCAACAGCAGGCTTGTGGCGATCACCGGGGAACGCATGATGGTTCAAGGCCACTCGCTACTTATGAAGGCGCCGGCCGGGCTGGCAAATTTTTGCTCGAAATGGTTACTCGGGCTCGTCGGGCGATGTGCCAAGGGCGTTTGGACGGGCGCGCCCGGGGAGTTGG
>JBFJYU010000380.1:0-2393 GCA_041622435.1 Thermoplasmatota archaeon
CATCAGGAGCATCCGGCGCGTCAGGTTGCTCAGGAATTTCGTTCATGATGTCTTCAGGCACATCGGCCTGCACCGGAGCCAGCATCATGAACATCATGCCAGCCAGCAGCAAATGGGTACTTCGTCGTTGCTTCATTGTTTCGCCTCGGCCTCACCAATCCACCAGCGCGACCACGGAAAGAACCCCGGACGGCTCCTTGCCTGTTGCGAAGCTTTAGGTTTCATTCACAGCGAACTATTAAGTAGCAATAGGACCTGGATCAGGCACTCGCAAGGCCGACCTCAAGCCAAAATTCTCCACACGTTAAATGGTGGCCTAGCGCCTCCGTCGGAGGCAGGGCGCATCGGATCCCACGAACCTTGCCGGATTGCCTTTGGCGGCTAGCGCCATCGTTTCCGAGGCGCCCCCGGACCCCTGTCGGAAAACTTGGACCCAAATCTTTTCCTCGCGATTGCCGAATCCATGGGCAGGGTGCAGCCCGTGAAGATCACCGTCGAAGCCCTTGCGAAGGCCGATGCGCAAACCGTGTGGAATGCCTGGAACAACCCCGCCGACATCATGCAATGGAACGCGGCGTCGGACGATTGGCACACGACGACAAGCACCGTCGATCTGCGCGTCGGGGGGAGGATGTCGTCGCGCATGGAGGCCAAGGATGGCAGTATGGGCTTCGATTTCGCGGCGACGTACACGATCGTCGAGCCGCCTCGGTTGCTGGTTTTCAAATTGGACGATGACCGCGAAGTTCGCGTTGAATTTATTGAGCAGGACGGTGGCGTGCTGGTTCGGGAGACCTTCGACGCCGAATCGGAGAACGATGCGGACATGCAGCGGCAAGGCTGGCAGGCGATCCTTGACAGCTTCGCGCGGCATGTGGCGGCGAAGGCCCCGGCGTAGCCCCCTTTGGCGGCGCTTCATGCGGGGCAGCCAGGCCGCCGCCCGTGCCGCCGGCTGGGCCGCGGGCTGGGCCGCCGACCCCGCAGGCGCGCTCGGCCCGAGCATGACCGGCACGCCGCCGCCGATCCCAACCCTTTAGCCTCCTGCGTGCGCTTCGCGGCCGGTTCCGATGGTTGGCAGTTGGAGAAGCACCCAGTTGAGGTTGATGCATGCCTGATGTACGCGACGTCCTGGTGACGGGCGTGGGTGTCGCACCGATGCGGCGGCGTGCCGGCAAGCCGTACTGGGATGTGGCGCACGAGGCTGCACGGGCGGCGCTGGCCGACGCGGGCTTGCAGAAGGGCGACCTTGATTCCGTGGTTCTGGCGGGCGTGGACCTTGAAGGGGGCCGCACGATCAGCAACATGTATGTGGCGCCCGCGGCGGGCGGGTACCTGAAGGACGAGATTCGCGTGGCCGACGACGGGCTGTACGCGGCCGCGCTGGCGTACATGCGCGTGCGTTCCGGTCTTTTTGATACGACGATGGTGTTGGCGTACGGCCAGTCCAGCGAAACGTCGCCCCACCGGCTGGCGGATCTGGTCCACGATCCGGTGTACGTTCGCGATCTGCACCCCGGCCATGTGGCGCCGCTGGCGATGCAGGCTGCGGCGTTTCGTTCGGCATCCGATGACCCGGAAGGGCTGGACCACGCGGCCGACGAGGTTGCGGCGGTGAACCGCGCCGCCGGGGCCTCGAACCCGGCGAGTCTGGGTGAACCGGCTCCTGACGCCGCTGGTGTGCGTGACTCGCCGTGGGTGGCGCACCCACTGCGCGAGGCCCACCTTCCAGTCCACTGCGACGGCGCGGCCGCCATCATTCTCCAATCGGAGGTTCACGCGGCCCGGACGTTGCGCCCGCCCGCTCGCTTGATGGGCTTCGGCTGGGCGAGCGAGTCCGGCGACATGGGCCAACGGGACCTCGCGAGCGCGGATTCGACGCGCCGCGCCGCGGCCATGGCGTTCAAGCAGGCCGGCTGCGCGGCCGGCGACGTGTCGTTGGCCGAATTGCATGACGCGACGGCGTACCACCAGTTGCAGGCGGCCGAAGCCATCGGCTTGCCCGCCGGCGTGCCGACGAACCGCTCCGGCGGCAGCTTGTCAGGGTTCCCCTCCACGGCGGCCGGCATGTACCGGCTCGGCTGGTGCGTGGATGCCGTGACGGGCCGTGGCGCCGGGCGCGTCAACGGCGGCGGGGCGACCGGCCCCGCGCTGGCACACGTCACCAGCGGCCCCGCGGCCCAGGCGGCGTGCGTCGCACTCGTGGAGGCGTGGCAATGAGAGACGTTGCCGTGGCCGCCGTGGCGATGACGCCGATGAAGAGCAAGCACGCCGAGGTCCCCCCGACGGACCTGACGCGGCAGGCGGTCCAGGCGTGTCTGGCCGAGGCCGGCGCCGGGCCCGATGATCTCGATGCCATCGTGTTTGGCACCATGGACCCCTTCGACGGCGTCAAC
>JBFJYU010000381.1:0-2391 GCA_041622435.1 Thermoplasmatota archaeon
CGCGAGAAGGTGCGCATCGCCGCCGCCAAGTCCGTGGTGGACTACGGCGTTTGGGCCGGAGCGTCCTGGTACACGGGCGAGTTGCAGGACATGCTGCGCTTCGCCGTGGGCATCAAGCTATACCTGGGTGCCACGACGGGCGACCTGCTCGTCGAGGAGGACATCATCATCGGCGTCCTCAAGGCAGCCCTCGCCGCCGGCAAGCCCGTCATCGTCCACGCCGAGGCGCAGCGGGTCCTGGAACGCATGCGGCGCCACGAGGATCACCTGGCGGACCACGCCAGCGCCCGTCCACCCATGGCCGAGGTCGAGGCGATCTACGATGTCATGAAGCGCATGCCCGACGCCAAGGGCGTGCGTGTCCACATCGCCCACATCAGCAGCAACGACGCGGTCAAGGCGGCTGCTTTGGCTCAGTTCAGCCGCGGCGTTTGCCCCCAGCACATCCTGCTCGACACCGAGTCGCCCCTGGAGTACGCGTACGGCAAGGTCAACCCGCCCGTGCGCACGCCCGCAGCTCGCGAGGCTCTGTGGCGAGCCTTCGTCGAGGGCCGCATCCCGATCGTCGAGTCCGACCATGCACCCCACACCAAGCTGGAGAAGGAGGGCACCTTCCACGACTCCCCCAGCGGCCTGCCGGGCGTCGAGACCATGATTCCGCTCCTTCTGGCCAAGGCGGTGGGGGGCCAGGTGCCGCTGGCAACCGTCGTGGATGCCGTCACGTCGGCGCCGGCGGACATGCTGGGGCTCGCCGATCGTGGCCGGCTGGAACCCGGCCTGCGCGCCGACTTCGCCGTCTACGACCTGGACGATGTCGGGGGCGTTGAGCCGGCGCGGCTGCACTCGAAGTGCGGCTGGAGCCCCTATGCCGGCATGGACGCGATTTTCCCCAGCGACACGTACCTCGCCGGAGCTCCCGTCGTGAAGGCTGGCAAGCTGGTGGCAAAGCCCGGAAGCGGGCGCAGCATGGTTGACTTTCCCGAGGAGCCTTAGCGCATGAGTATCGCCCGCGACCTGGCGGAGTCCGTCGCCCAGGGCCTCGACTTCCTGCCGGCGCCGCTGGTCATCGTCCTGGTGGCCGCCCTCCCCGTGCTCGAACTGCGTGGCAGCATCCCGCTGGCCCATTTCTATTATGAGATGGGGTGGGCGGAAGCATTCACGTGGAGCCTGGTCGGAAACCTCGGCAT
Source organism: Thermoplasmatota archaeon (assembly GCA_041622435.1). Lineage (GTDB taxonomy): Archaea > Thermoplasmatota > E2 > JACPAO01 > JAHFTW01 > JBFJVP01. Next base: position 1,188 of record JBFJYU010000381.1, read on the forward strand.
CGTGCCCGTCGTCTGGTTCATCCTGCCCCACGCCGAAAAGCTGGTGCGCCACGTCGGCTGGATCGACCGCACGCTCGACTGGCTCTTCGAGCGCACACGCCGCAAGGCCGGCCCCCGCGTCGAGAAGTACGAGGAACTGGCCCTCGTCGCGTTCGTCGCCATCCCGCTACCCGGCACCGGCGCCTGGACGGGAATCCTGGTGGCCTACCTGTTCGGGTTGACGTGGAAGAAAAGCTGGCCGTACCTGTACACGGGCGTCGTGCTCGCGAGCTTCATCGTCATCCTGCTCGTCTACGGCACCAGCGCCGTCTTCTGAGCGGTCCGCAGCGGCTCCCCCCGGCGCCGAGCTACGCCGCCTCGTAACCGGCCTCGGCAACAGCGGCCCGCAGCGCGGCGGCGTCGACCTTGCCCGCCTTGACGGTTACCGCAGCGCGGCCATCGTCCAGTGAAACCACGGCGCCCACGACGCCCGGTACGCCCTCCAGCGCCTCGGTCACGTGGCGAACACAGTTCCCGCACGTCATGCCGGTCACCTTGACATCGATCGTCTCCTTGGCAGCAAACAGACCCATGAAACCCCATGTGAGGGCCAAGGTTTTTGAACATCCGGTTTCCAATTGCAAAGCGTGGTGCTGGACGAACTGGACCGGCGCTTGCTGGAGCTGCTCCTCGAGGACGCCCGGCGAAGCTACCGCGAATTGGCCCGGCTGGCCGACACGACCGCGCCGACGGCCGCCGCACGGGTGCGCCGGATGGAAGAACTCGGCATCATCCTCGGCTACCACGTCCGCCTGGACCCGCAGCGCTTCCAAGGCGCGGGGCAGGCGCCCGGCGGCCAACTGGACCTCGCCGCGCAGGCGAGCCAAGCGAGCGTCGCGTGCCACCAATGCCACAAGTCAACGCGGGAACCCGTCTGGCAGCGCATCGGCGAGCGCCGCCATCCCTTCTGCTGCACCACCTGCCGCGACACCTACGTCCGGCGCTACGAGCGCTTCAGCCAGGGCAACGCCGCCCGCAACTAGCGGCGATCCGAGAACGCCTGCTGAAACTCGCGCAGAACACGCTTCACCTCGCCGACAGCCTCCGGATGCTTGTCCAACTCGGAGGCCACCACCTCCTTGAAGCGCACGATGAACGTCGACGTGGCCTCCTCCGCCACATCGCGCACCTGACGCGCCACGCGCTCGGCGTGCTGCCTGAACGC
>JBFJYU010000382.1:0-2362 GCA_041622435.1 Thermoplasmatota archaeon
CGGGCGCCTTGCGGTGCCGGGTGTTGTAGCGGCGCGCCTGATAGTCGGTGCAGTTGGAGCACGAGACCACTTCACGGTACGCGCCCTGCACCGGCATCCACGCCTCGATGTCGTACTTCTTGGCCGCCACCGTGCCCAGGTCGCCGGTGCAGATGTTGACGACGCGGTACGGGATGCCAAGCTCCCGGTAGATTTCCTCGGCGTTGGCGATGAGTTCCTCGTGGATGGCCCACGAGTCCTCGGACGTGCAGTACACGAATTGCTCGACCTTGCTGAACTGGTGGACGCGGAAGATGCCCTTCTGGTCCTTGCCGTGGGCACCGGCCTCCTTACGGAAGCACGGGCTGACGCCGGCATACTTGAGGGGAAGCTGGGCGTCCTCGAAGATTTCGCCCATGTGCAGCGCCGCCAGCGGGTGCTCGCTCGTCGCGATGAGGAACAACTCGGGGGCATCGTCCTTGCCCGCCCCGGCGCCGGCCTCGACCTTGTAAATCACGTCCTCGAAGTCGGACAGATCGACGGCGCCCTCGATGGCTTCGCGCCGCAGCATGAACGGCGGCTCGACGGCCGTGTAGCCCTTGCCCGCGAGCTTGGTTAGCGCGAAGAACTCCAGCGCCTTGCCCAGCAGGACCAGGTCGCCCTTCAGGTAGACGAAGCGGCTGCCGGCGGCGCGAGCGGCCCGCTCCACATCGGCCAGATCGAGGCTGTCGAGCAGATCGACGTGGCTGACGGCCGGGAAATCGTGGGACGGTTCGCCGCCCCAGACGCGAACGGGCGCGTTCTCGCTGTCGTCCTTGCCCACGGGGACCGACGCGTGCATGATGTTGGGCAGCCGGCGCAGGAACTCGTCGCGCGCCGCCTCGGCCTGTTCGACCTCGGCCTCAAGCCGCTTGATGTCATCCGCAACCTGCTTCATGCCCGCCACGGCGGCCTTCACGTCACCGCCCGCCTTTTTCGCTGCGCTGATGGCCTTGGCGGCCTTGTTGCGCTCGGCGCGCAAATCGTTGAGGCGCTGCAAGCCCTCGCGCCACGTCTGGTCGTGGCCGAGCAGGATGTCGACGACGCCGGGGTCGCGCTCCCGCTTGCGCAGGTCGGCTTTGACCACTTCGGGCGTTTCGCGCAGGAGCTTGATGTCCAGCATGGCTGGGCCGCCCACTCGGAGAACCGCTTTAACGGCTGTCCTCGACCGCGTTGCAGCGCCCAAACGTTCTTGGGCGCCGATGGCGGATGGCGCCGCCATGCGACCCAACTGGCTGATCCCCCTGCTGATCGCCGCGACCGCCTTCGCTGGTTGCCTAGGCGATGATGACGACACCGGCGCAACCAACATCGACGCCCCCATCGGAGACCCCGCCGGCACCGACCTGGCCTGGGGCCTGGAGAACTGCCTCATCGCCATCGCGATCGTCCCCGTGCCCGCCGACGCGGTGCAGGACCACCTCGCCGAGGGTTTCGTTGCCACCGTGCCCGACGGCATCCGCGCGATGCTGCCGCCCGACCCGCGCATGGAAGCCATCCTGGGAATCGAGGCCTTCTCCTGCGATGCCGGCCTGGGCCTGAACGGCAGCGTCCCAGATCTGGAGTACGCCAGCATCTGGACCGGCGTCGAGGCGCCCGAGAACGCCACGGGGCCCGAGGCCAGCCTGACCTTCTACAAGTGGGACACGCTGGTTCCGGACGCTGAGCGCCGTGAGGTTCTGGCCGCCGCCGGCTTGCCCGTGCAGGACGGCAGCGTCAGCCTCAACCCGTGGATCACGACGCCGCTGGCTCTCGCCATGGACATCTCGTTCCACATGGACGACGCGGGCGAGTTCCGCATCGTCGGCGACGGCCTCGCGCCCGCCGAGTTCAACGGCGACTTCACCGAGTACCAACCCGGCACCAACGGCCACGCCATCTGGTACACCAAGACATCCGCCGAGGCCGCTTACGGTGGCGGCGGCTACGTTGAATTGGCTGCCGGCAGCATCGCGGAGCACATCGTCGGCGCTTCCCGTGCCGACGCCTACATCCTGGCGGCGCGCGGTGGGGCGTTCTCGGACGGTTTCATCCAGTTGCCCTAGCTGAATCCGTGCGCCGGGCGCGGCCCTGTGCGCTTCGCTGTTGCCCGGTTCACCATCGGCCAAGCCGCCGGAAACAACCCGTGGAGGCCGGCCTGGCCAGGCGCCGTCAACGGTGAGCGCCATGAAGCCTTCGGGGGGTTGCGAGTGCGCAGGGCCGCCGGTTCGGAGCCAGCCGGGCTCGGCCATCGGCACGCAGAAGGTTTCGGCGATCTGCGCTAGTTGCCGCCCTGGCGGTCGGCGGCGAGATCGGGGTCAGCGCCCTCAAGCACGCGCAGGCAGGTCATCACGTCGTCAAGCGA
>JBFJYU010000383.1:0-2335 GCA_041622435.1 Thermoplasmatota archaeon
CCCCCCCCCCCCGCGTCTGCGCATCCCGACCCAGACCGGGCCCGAGGACCAAGGCTGACGCCCTGTGCAGGTTGGCGATAACCGCATCGGCGCCATCGACGGTCAGCGCGTCGCCTGGACCCGCGGCATGGACCAGCAAGTCTGGTCCCCACGATTCGATCACTTCGGCGGCCGCCTGCGGCGACCACACCTGCACCAAGTCAGCCCCGGCCCGGTAGGCCGCCAGGCCCGCGTAATGGGGCGCACCCCGGTAGGGCCCACCGCCGACGACGAACAACAATCCGTTGTCGCCCTTGTGGCTATCGGGCGTTGCACGCGGATAGCCCACGACCAAGTCGCCGACCCCAACATCCGTGGCCGCAGCACGCGGAATCCCAATGGGCGCGACCTGAATCTCGCCGCAAAGAGCCAGCGTCATGCCCTCCTTCATACTGTGGAACGTCACGGTCCGGTCAGCCCGCACATGGGGCTTGGCACCCAGGCCCGAAGGAATGTCGCAAGCCAGAACGGGTACGCCACGGCCGTGGCAACGATTGATCCATCGAATGATCTCGGCGTAGGGCTCGCGCGGCGGGCCGCGGATGCCAGAGCCCAGCAGGCAATCCACCAACGCGCCGGCGCCGGCCCACGCCCGCAGCACGCCTTGGTCAGTTGACTCCCAGCCGACGATGACAGAGTCTGGCAACGCAGCCAGATAATGGCGAGCAGCGGCAGTGGCCGGTTCGCGCCGCGCTTCCGCCAGGACGACAACCACCGGTAAGCCTGCGGCGATCAGGCGCACGGCGGCGGCAAACCCGTCCCCACCATTGTTGCCCCGACCACACAACAGGACGATCGGCCCCGTTCGCCCGCCACGCAGTTCCTGCGCGGCCCGCGCGAGGGCCGCCCCGGCCCGCGCCATCAGTTGCTGCACCGTGACGCCGTGCTCGGCGGCGTTCAGGTCAAGGCGCCGGAATTCGGCCAAGGGCAGCGGCACAACGACGGGAACGGTCAAGTTGACTTCAGGATTGGGAAGCGTCCATGATCCCAGGCATGGGAGGAGATCCCCGCCAAGTCGGCGCCATGATGAAGCGCCTTGGCATCCAGATGGAGGAGATCGATGACGTACAGGAGATCGTCATCCGGACCCCCACCAAGGACTACGTCTTCACTGAGGCGACGGTCAGCATCATGAAGGCCCAGGGCAGCGAGACCTACACCATCAACGGCCAGCCCAAGGTCGTTGAGCACGCGGTTCAGCTGACGGCCTCGCCCGAGGATGTGGCCATGGTTGCCGACCAATGCGGCGTCGACGAGGACACCGCCCGCAAAGCTCTGGAAGAGACGGGCGGCGACCTCGCCGAGGCCATCCTGAAGCTGTCCGACGCCTAGAACAACGGCGACGACAGTTCGTTGGCGGCGCCGGGCGACGGTTCGTCCTCAATGTACCATTCGAGGTCGTCTCCGTTGGCCGCAAACCTCCCATCGCCGTGGACGTAGTACCGTGCGAGGCTCTCTGCTTCGCCCGGGGCGGCCTGGGCACGGGGTTGTCCACTCCCGACGTTGCCGTAGCGGACGCGGTCAATGGTCGCCGCGTCCGGATCGACGAGCGCCAGGTCGCCCCCGCCATTGACGAGTTGCAGGGACCCACCAAGGGTCACAACGATGTAACCAAAGGCCGGGGCCACCAAGCCGGCCAGGTCGTGGATCCTTCCGCGATGGTCCTGCAGCGTCCAGCCGTCCAGTGGCGTGTCGATGGCAGTGGGGTTGTAGATTTCGACCCATTCGTTGCCGCGGTCGGACCCGGACGGGTTGGGCTGCAATTCGTTGATGACGAGGTGGTCGGTCCAGCCTGGTGCTGCGCCATTGGCGCCGCCGGCGATGACGAGCGTGGTCAGGAGCAAGCCTGCAAGAAAGCGTTGCATACCGAGGCGATACGGGTGGCGGCCTTGGCATGCGTCGAACACGCCTTGGCCCATTCGGATTCGGAGGCCCCACCCTAACGGCTTTCACCGGGGGTTGGGTCGCAGCCTCCGTGGACGACGGGACCCAGCGCACCTCCAGGGGCCGGCTGCTCTACGAGTACCGCCCACCGCGGGCGCACCCCATCGTGTACGCGGGGCTGATCCTGTTCACCTTCGTGTTTGTGACCGGTTCCATTGAGAACCTCCTGCGCGACAACGTGGCGCGCCTGTACGGTCTGTACGCGGCGCCGGCGCTGGTTACGCTCGCCCTCTACGTGCTGGCCTACCCGAACACGGTCCGCATCTACGAATCGGGGATTCAGCCGCCGCGGCCGCTCGTGATGCGCTGGTTTCGACCGTTCATTCAATGGGACGAAGTCGCGGCGGTGTTC